>CADCUA010000613.1 GCA_902805755.1 uncultured Lysobacter sp. | reverse complement strand
CTTGCTATAGGCCGGGATTGCGCTGCATGCGCGGCGGATTCATGTGCCGGTTTGAGAGTGCGGCGCCTCGACGTCCTTGGATTCAGTCGAATCCTTTTCGCGCAGGAAGATCGACAGCCCGGTCAATGCGACCACGGCGAGGAATTCGCTCTGCCAGTTCTGGAAGGATTCGAACCAGAATTGCGGCTCGCCGAGGTAGTGCCACAGCGTGGAGACGGCTTCGCCATGGTGGAGCTGCTCCTCCACATGCTCGCGCCAGCTGTTGATCCAGTGGCCCACCATCGACACCAGAAACAGCAGCGCCAATGCCAGCGACAGTGAATGTTCGTAGAGCTTGCGCACGGCTCCGCCGCGGCGCGCGGCCCATGGCTGCATCGACAGCGGCACCGCCTGCTTTGGGTCCTCCTCCGATTCATCGAGCGGGCGTGATTCGGCCGCGCCCTTCTGCCGCAGTTTCGCCGTCAGCAGCACGAACAGCGCCATCTGCAGGAACTCGCTTTCCCAGTTCTCGAACAGCGTCGAGAGAAACTGGCCGTCCTGCAGATACGCGGTAAACGGTTGCGGCGTGTCCCCGTGCTGCTCGCGCTCGGCGTTGTCCACATGCCATCCCGTGAACGCATGCCCCGCAAGGCTCATCAGCATCATTGCGAGAAACGCCAGCAGCAGTCCGTTGCGTTTTACGAACGAGTGGTGCTCTTGACGATTCGGCATAACCGGCCATCCACGACTGCGATGGCCCGACGCTAGGCCGCGCGTTGCGGACGAGCCGTGAAGCACAGGAGCGGGCGCGCCGGTAAAGCCGCACCTGCAGATCCGACCGGCTTATGAATCCGGCATTTAGCAGGCGCGGCCGCATGAATGCCAGCGAACCGGGCAAATGGCGGCCGCGTTGCTCGGGCATGGCCAGCACCCACTTGCGCATCGCCTCTGCCGCTGGTGCCGCAGCGCTGCAGGAATCGGCCGGCCGCGTATGCAATCGATGCGTGATACACGTGGCCTTGAATCCGGGATCGATATACCGGACTGCCCGGCAGCGAACTCCGCGTGAGCGTCTCCAGCCAGATCAGCGAAGCACTTGCGCGTGAATTCGCGTTGCCGGATGCAGGCGTCGCGGCCGTCATCTGCATCAGGCTGCTGATCGCAGGCACGTTGGGCGCGCTGGTCGGATGGGACCGCGAACGCAAGGGCCGCGCCGCGGGACTGAAGACGCACACGCTGGTATCGGCGGGCTCGGCGCTGTTCGTGCTGGCGCCACTGCTGGCAGGCGTGGACGCGGCGAACACCACGCGCGTCATGCAGGGCATCGTGTCCGGCATCGGCTTTCTCGGGGCCGGCGCGATCCTGAAGATGGGGCCCGGTGAGCGCGTCAAGGGACTGACGACCGCCGCCGGCATCTGGATGACATCGGCGATCGGCATGGCGGCCGGCATGGGGCTGCACCTGGCGGCCGTGGCGACGACGCTGGTCGCGCTGGTGGTGTTCGGCACCGTGCCGCGGCTCATGCGTCGCAGCACGCCTGTCGCGGATGACGCGGACAAGCGCCCGCGCGGTGCATGACCACGGTCGCGATGAGCATGTCGGCTGCGCAATGATCCATTTGTTTGCGCAGCCGCTGCCGTCCGCGGGGGCGTCACACGCATCGCGAGCGTTGATGTCCGAAAACGGCCAGCGCCGCTGACGCGCGTACTGCATCCTGCTGCTCCCACGACACGACAGGAAGACCCATGACCGTCAC
>CADCUA010000612.1 GCA_902805755.1 uncultured Lysobacter sp. | reverse complement strand
ACATGAGATTGCCCGCCGTGTCGGCCTTCCACGCCTTGACCAGTGACACGTCGGCGCGCAGCGCGGTTTCCATCACGTACATCTGCCCGTCGAACTCGCGCGTTTCCTTGCCCTCGGCGACGATCGTGCCGTAGCCGGTGCGCGTGAAGAACGCCGGGATGCCTGCACCACCCGCGCGCAGGCGCTCGGCCAATGTGCCCTGCGGGTTGAATTCGAGCTCGAGTTCGCCGGACAGATACTGGCGCTCGAATTCCTTGTTCTCGCCGACGTACGACGAAATCATCTTGCGAATCTGGCGTGTTTCCAGCAGCAGACCCAGGCCGAACTGATCGACGCCTGCGTTGTTGGAGATTGCGGTCAGACCCTTGACGCCCGAATCGCGCAACGCGGCGATCAGTGCCTCCGGAATGCCGCAGAGGCCGAAACCACCGACTGCGAGGGTCTGGTTGTCGGCGACGATGCCGTTCAGGGCATCGGCAGCGCTGGGATAGAGCTTGCCTTGGGCAGTGCGTGTGAAAGCATGCGATGCATCAGTCATGGGGGCGCCCGCTTGAACAGTTGTACAAGTGTATCGAAGCTGCCTGCCCCGCCGGCATGTACGAACGGGTATGCCGACCCTCAGGGCTGCTGCGGAGAATCGAACGTCTGCGTTAGAGCGCGCCGCCAGTGCGGTAGCTCGATGCCATAGCATTCCGCCAGTGTTCTGGTATCAAGCACAGAATAAGCCGGGCGTCGCGCGCGCGTGGGGTATTCAGCCGTCGCGATCGGCACCACGCGTGGTGCTCGCGGCAGCTCGCCGCGCGCGAGGGCCTCTTCGAAAATGGCTTCTGCGAAGCCATGCCAGCTCGTTTGCCCTTCGGTGACCAGGTGGTGAGTGCCGCCCGCGCCAATCCCGCGCCGAATGATGGCGGCGGTGATGTCGGCGATCAGCCACGCGGGCGTGGGCGAACCGATCTGATCGGCGACGACGCGCAACTCTTCGCGCTCCTGGCCGACACGCAGCATCGTGCGCAGGAAGTTCGCGCCATGCATGCCGTAGACCCACGCTGTACGCAGGATCAGGTGCTGCGCGCCGCTCGCAGCCACGGCCTGCTCTCCTGCGAGCTTGCTTGCCCCGTAGACACCCAGGGGCGCGGTCGTATCCGCCGGTCGATACGGGCGCTGGCCAGTTCCGTCAAACACGTAGTCGGTGGAATAGTGGATGACAGCCGCACCGATTTCGTTGCACGCCCGCGCGACGGCAGCGGGCGCTGCTGCGTTGATCGCATGGGCCGCCTGCGCATCATCCTCAGCGCGGTCAACTGCGGTGTAGGCGGCGGCGTTGACGACCACATCCGGTCGAATCCCACTTACAGTCGAAGCGATCGCCCGCTGGTCGTGCAGATCCAGCGCCTCGCAGGTCGAACCATCTTCGAGCGTGCCGCTGCGCGTTGTTGCGACCACCTCCCCAACCGGCACCAGGCTTCGGCGCAGCGCATGTCCAACCTGACCGTTCGCACCCAGCAGCAAAATACGCACGCTCTAGCGCTCCATATCCATGAGCGGCAGCCGTGTGGGATCAACCGCCGAGAGCAGCGGCGCGCGCGCATCCTTGTCCGATAGCAGCGGCGCATCCACTGGCCAGTCGATCGCCAGTTGCGGATCATCCCAGCGGATGTTCGCATCGGCCGACGCGTCATACGTGGCGGTGCACAGATAGGTAAATACCGCGCGCTCGCTGAGCGTTACGAAACCGTGCG
>CADCUA010000611.1 GCA_902805755.1 uncultured Lysobacter sp. | reverse complement strand
GCGCCTATGCGCACGTCGAGGCGTGCGATCTGGTCGGCGTTGTGTAGCGTTGCGTTCGTGACCGTGACGCCGGCGACCTGCACCGGCTTCAGGCGCGCGACCGGCGTCGCCGCGCCCGTGCGCCCGATCTGGATGTCGATGCCGTCCAGCACGGTGGATTGCTCCTGCGCCGGGAACTTGTGGGCCAGCGCCCAGCGCGGTGCGCGCGAGACGAAGCCCATTTCCGCTTGATCGTCATAGGCGTCGAGCTTGTACACAACGCCGTCGATGTCGAATGCAAGCGAGTCGCGCCGCGCGCCGAGTTGCCGGTAATAACCGAGCAGGCCGTCCAGCCCGCTGACAACCGCGCTTTCCACGCTTACCGGGAAACCCCACTCGCGCAGCTGCGCGAGCGTCGCCGAATGCGTGTCGGGAATCTCACCGCCTTCGACCAGGCCAATTCCGTAGGCAAAGAACGCGAGCGGCCGCTGCGCCGACATGCGTGGATCAAGCTGCCTCAAGGACCCGGCTGCACCGTTGCGCGGGTTCGCCAGCACCTTGCCGCCTTCAGCGAGCATTCGCGCGTTGTAGGCACGGAATGCGACGAGCGGCATATACACCTCGCCGCGGACTTCAAGCACCGCGGGCCAGCGGCCGCCGCGTAATTGCATCGGAATGGCCTTGATCGTGCGCAGGTTCGCGGTAACGTCCTCGCCGGTGGCGCCGTCGCCGCGCGTTGCGCCCTGGACGAACCGGCCCTGCTCATAGCGCAGGCTGATGGCCAATCCATCGAGCTTGGGCTCGACGGAGAACGCCGGTGCAACGACATCGAGCTTCTGCTCGATGCGACGCACGAAATCGGCGGCCTCCTCATCGGAGAACGCGTTCGCCAGGGACAGCATCGGCAAGGCATGTCGCACCGGTGCAAAGGCGCCTGCGGGTGCGGCACCCACGCGCTGCGTCGGTGAATCCGCGCTTACGAGCTCGGGGTGCTCGCTTTCCAGACCTTCGAGTTCGCGCAGCAGGCGGTCGTACTCGGCATCCGGGATCGCCGGATCGTCGAGCACGTAGTAGCGGTAGTTGGCGTCGTCGAGCTGGCGGCGCAGTTCGGCGGCGCGGAGCGAAGCGTTGGGCTGGTCGGAAGTCACGGACGACCCGGGTTCGGCGAGACGTTGGAAGATGCCGCAGCCCGATGCATGGCGACGTCTACGGGCTGCCAGCGGCCGCGGCCACAGCGGCGAAAATGGTCACCAGCGAGTCGGACGCGTCGTCAGCGGCGGCGCTTCGCGCTGGCGGTCGTAGGCACGCAGCTCGTCTCGCAGGTGCGCGACGCGCTGGCGACCGAGTGCATTGCGCTGCTCGTCGAGCACGACGCCATCCAGCAGTTCCGCCATGCGCTGGGCCGTCGGCAACATGGTGTCCCACGCTTCCAGCGCGGGGACCGGGGCGGGCAGCGTCAGGAAGAACGCGATCGCCGGCGTTTCAAGCGTCTGGATGGTCGACATATCGAAGCTGCCGGGCTTCATGATGTTCGCGACCGAAAACACCGGGCCGCGCTCGGGGCGATTCTCGACCAGGCGGTGGAACACGCCCATGTGCCCGTATACCAGCCCCGCCTTCTCGGCGGCCACCACGATGTCCGGGCCATGCAGCTTCTGGCCAGCGCGCGCGGCGAGGTACAGGGTGACGATCTTGTCGAACTCCTCGCTGACGCGGCGACCGAGATCGGTATCGGCGGGCGACGCGCGGCCCTCCAGCGT
>CADCUA010000610.1 GCA_902805755.1 uncultured Lysobacter sp. | reverse complement strand
GCGGGCGGCGTAACGCCTCGACTCAACTCGTAGGAAGCAAAAGGCCCCGCAGTGCGGGGCCTTTTGTTTGGGCTGTGTAAGTAAACCTGACACCGTTACGGCCGGCAGCACGCGCCCGGGGCAACTGCACTCCAACCCGTTTTTTTGTGGCACATGTCGCCTGATTCCAGCCGTGGTCGGTGCGGCTTCGGAATTCGAATGCGACTGCGTCCTCACCTCGTCCGAATGATTCATCGCGTATCTCAAGCGCGACCTTGCCACGGACGCTTCCATGCCGATCACAACCCGCAATGCCGTACTGCCCATTGCCCTGGCGCTGGCGCTTACCTCCTGCACCGGCAACGCGCCGGGCGCGCCGCCGGCGTCCCGATCGGGCGGGAAATCCGCGCTGAGCGACGCGCAGAAGGTCCAGGCCATCGCCGCGACGTTGCGTGCATGCTCGTACGACGGAAGCCAGCAGAACCTGCAGCCCAATGCCCTGCGCGGCGAGGCGCCGGCCGACTGCCGCGACATGGTCGCGCGCGTCATGACCTACACCGGACTTCCGCAGAACTTCGTTGTGACCGCAGGTCCGGTACCCAACGCGGCTGCGCTGATCATGCTCGACGACGCCCAGGTGCCGCGTCGCGTGATCGCCTTCAACCCCGACTTCATCGCCGCAACGCAGAAGCAGACGCAAGGCAATCCGTGGGCGCCTGTGAGCATCATGGCGCACGAGATCGGCCATCACCTGTCGGGCCACACCATCACCGAGGGCGGTGGCCGTCCGCAGATTGAACTGGAAGCCGACAAGTTCAGCGGCTTCGTGCTGCAGAAGATGGGCGCGTCGCTCGGCGATGCGACCAAGGCCATCCTCACCTTCGGCAGCGAAACGGACCAGACCACGCACCCCGGACGGACGCGGCGCGCGGATGCGATCGCGCAGGGATGGAAGGAGGCCTGCACCCAGGCCGGGGGCGGTGCGTGCACGGCCGGCACCGGCACGGCCACCGCGCCGACGACGACAACGACGCCGCTGCGCGTGGCAAAGGCGACCTTGCCAACGCCATCGACCAGCGCGATCCCGCTCAAGTTCGGCAGCTTCGTCCTCGACGAGACCGGCCTGCTCGACAAGGCCGAGGTCGCGTCCCTGGATCGGGAGCTGTACAAACTCGCGGCCGAACGCGGGGTCGAGATCGTGGTGCTGGTGGTGCGCGACCTCGGCGGCGTGAGCGCCAACGATTACGCATGGTCGATGATGCGGCAGCTGCGGGTCGGCAAGCTGGACGTCGGCAACGGCGCGGTCGTGGTGATCGCGCTCGAACAGGGCAAGGGCGGTGCTGCGTTCGGGCCCGGCATTGCCCGCGAAATGGAGGGCACCGATCCGACACGCCGGATCGAGAAGGCGATCGAAGGCGCGTGGGCGATCTGCACGCGGAACAGCAACTGCGGCAACTGGACCGACACGATGTTCATGTTCCCGCGGAACATCGCACGCACCACGGCGCCGCTCGAATGGACCATCCGCCATTCGAGCATGCAGGCATTCATGGACACTTACCTGGCCGACTTCAACGCCTCCATGAAACGGCCGCCCGGTACGCAGTACGACCCGAAGTCCGAGCGCGCCTACAAGACCCTAGTCCGCTTTCGCGGCACGGTGGTGGAGCTGGACACCCCCGTAGGCGACCCCGTTGCCAAGCCCGGCGTGATGGCCAATTCGGCCATCGTCAAGCGCGGCTACCGCGCGGTGCACCTGCG
>CADCUA010000609.1 GCA_902805755.1 uncultured Lysobacter sp. | reverse complement strand
GCGTGAGAGCACCTCGTTCATGTCTCTCAAGGCACAAATCGGGCCGTGAGAGCACCTCGCCCATTTCGCCGGGGCCCCGAATCACCCTAGCGGCGCACGTGCTGCACGCCTGCCGCGACGCACCGGACCCGGCGTCGGCCGGGGTCGCCTCTCGGCACCTGCGCTACATGCGAAGTCGGCGGCCGGAGTCCCGGCCCATCCGGCCGGTCGCCTCATGCGAAAACCCGTTTGCCCCGGGCCACAAACCGGATGCCGGCCGGGCCGCACCCGGCGGCGCGACCATCGCATCACGCGGCGCTCAGCCCGAGCGCCGCCGGAACAGCACCGCTGACGTCGCCAGCATGATCAGCGTCGGCGCGAGGTAGGCCAGGCGGTAATCGAACTTGAACACGCTGGCGAGCTTCACGAACTGGCTCTGCAGCAGCCAGAAGCCGAGCGCGAACACGATGCCGGTGAACAGGCGCTTGCCGGTGCCGCCGCTGCGCAGCTGGCCGAACGCGAACGGCACCGCCGCCAGGCACAGCGCGAGCACGTTGAGCGCATAGAACCACTTGCCCCAGTAATGCTCCTCGAACTCGCTGGCATCCAGCCCGTTGCGCTTGCGGTAGTCGATCGCGTTGCGAAGCTCGTTGCCGGCGAGGTACCGCGGTTTGTCGGTGCCGGCCGTCAGTGCGGTCGCATCGAGCTTCGACGCCCAGCGCTCCTCGGCGATCTGCGTGCGACTGACCGCGCGCGGCTGGAACACCGTGCGCGTGACATCGCGCAGCAGCCACGCGCCGGGCCGGTGCTCGGCGGTGCGGGCGAGCGCCATCGATTCCAGGCGCCCGTCATCGGCGAACTCGTACAGGCGCACATCGCGCAGTTCCAGCCAGCGGTCGGTGCCGTCGTCGCGCTCCTGCCCACCCTGCGCGTTGAGGATGACGTCGCCCTCGCGCGCCCAGATGCCGCTGTACTGCGCGACGATCATGTTGTCCGACTTCGCCGATGCCTTCAGCGCATCGGCGCTGCGCTGGCCCCAGGGGCCGAGCGTTTCGCCGTTGATCACCATCAACCCGGTCAGCAGCGCGATCGCGCCGGCAACCGCGATGCCAAGCCGGCGTCGCGACAGGCCGAGTGCACGCAGCGCGGTCAGTTCCGAGCTCGCCGCCAGCTGTCCCAGCGCCATCAGCGCGCCGATCACCGCCGCGTACGGAAACAGGTAATGCGCACGCCGCGGCGCGGTCAGCGCGATGTAGGTCATCGCCTGCATCGCGCCGTAGCGGCCCTTGCCTACGTCCTTGAATTCGCCCACGAAGCTGAGCATCACGTCCAGGCCCAGCAGCACGGCCCAGACCAGCAGCACGGTGGCGAGCACCGCGCGGCCGACGTACACATCGTGGATCCTCGGCAGCAGCCTCATGCCGCACCCACCCGGCGCGGGGCCACGCGGCGCAGGCGGCCGTCGCTGAAATACAGCCACAGCGCCACCGCCATCAGCGGCAGCACCAGCCACCACAGCCCGAGCGCCGGCGGCACCTTGCCGTCCTCCAGCCAGTTCGTGCCCAGCTGCAGCAGGTTCGTGGCGACGAGGTAGGCGAGAAACCCCATCAGCACGCGGCCGTAGCGCGCCTGCCGCGGCGTGCTGCGTGCAAGCGGGATCGCCATCAGCGCGAACGCGAGCGCGAGCAGCGGCGGTGCGATGCGGTTGTGCAACTGCGCGTTCGCTTCCGGGCGCGGATCGCCCAGCAGCGCCGGCGTGGGCATCAGTTCGGGATCGTTCGGGTCGAAGCGCGTATCGCCGGTCGGCAGTTCGACCTCGTTGCGCGCGTAGCGCATGAGGCGGTAATCCAGCCCGCCATTGAGCGGACCTTCCACTTCGAAGCCGTCCTGCAGCTGGAGGTAACGCCGCCCATCGTCGCCGACCTGCAGCGCGCCGCGATTCGAGGTCACCACGTCCAGCCGTTCGCCGTTCTGGCGATAGACAAAGATGCGACCGAACTCGCTGCCATCGCCCGACATGCTGCCCACGAACACCACGCCGCCGTTCGACAGCGAGGTGAAGCGCCCGGGCTCGAGGCCGGCGAGCAGGAGGTTGCGGTTCGCCTCGCTGATCATCTGCTTGGACATGCGCTCGGCCCAGGGGCCCAGCCAAAGGGAGCTCAGCGCCACCACCGCCACGACCGGCAACACCAGCAGCATCAGCGGCCTGAGCATGCGACGCGGCCCGACGCCGATCGACGCCATCACCGGCATTTCCGAATCACGGTAGAGCCGGCCCATGGCCAGCATCAGGCCGATCATCAATGCCAGCGGCAGGATGATGGGCAGCCAGTTCAGCAGCACCAGCCCGAGCTGCGCGAACATCATTCCGGCCGGCACGCGGCCGCGGGTGATGTCGGTCAGCACGTCGGTGAACACGCCACCGAGCGATACCACCAGCAGCACCACCAGCGCGGCGAACGTCGATTGGGCGAATTCGCCGAACAGATAGCGGTCAAGCTTGGGCATCAAGGGTGGCTGCTTTAGACTCGAGGGTTACGATGCGTAGGACGGCCGCCATCACGGTGCCGCCAGAGGCCAGGATCGGCCGTGTCATGCCGAACCGCCGGATTGTACGTAAAACCCCGCCTTCTTCCTCTGCCCGGAATCTGTTGGATGTCCCTCGAATTCGACCTGAACCGCGACGCCCCCTCTGCGATCGACGCCGACTGCATCGTCGTGGGCGCCTATGCCGACCAGTCGCTCACGCCCGCGGGCACTGCGCTAGACGAGGCCAGCGGCGGTCGTTTGCGCGCGCTGCTGACCCGCGGCGACGTCAGCGGCAAGACCGGCAAGACCGCGCTGCTGCACGACGTGCCGAACGTTCGCGCGCCCCGCGTGCTGGTGGTCGGCCTCGGCGATGCCGGCAAGTTCGGCGTGCCGCAATACCTCAAGGCGATCGGCGATGCGGCGCGCGCGTTCAAGGCCGGCCCGGTCGCCCATGCGGCGATCACGCTGACCGAGCTGACCGTCAACGGCCGTGACCCGGCCTGGTCCCTGCGCCAGGCGGCGATCGCGTGCGACCACGCGGCGTACCGCTACGTGGCCACGCTGGGCGAGAAGTCGCGCGCGAAGATCGAATCCGGCCTGCGCCGCGTCAGCTTCAGCGGCGGCGATGCGGCCGCGCTCGGCCAGGGCAAGGCGATCGCCGCGGGCGTGAAGTTCGCGCGCGAGCTCGGCAACCTGCCGCCGAACATCTGCAACCCGGCGTATCTGGCGCAGCAGGCGCAGGAATTCGCCTCGCGTTTCGACAGCACCGAATGTGATGTGCTCGATCGCGAGCAGATGCAGCAGCTCGGCATGGGCTCATTGCTTGCGGTCGCGCGCGGCTCGGCGAATCCCCCCAAGCTCATCGTGCTGCGCTATCGCGGCGGCGGCGATGCGAAGCCCTATGTGCTGGTCGGCAAGGGCATCACGTTCGACAGCGGCGGCGTGAACCTCAAGACGCAGGGCGGCGTCGAGGAAATGAAGTACGACATGTGCGGCGCGGCGAGCGTGCTCGGCACGTTCGTGTCCACCGTCGGCATGCGCCTGCCGATCAATCTCGTCGTGGTGGTGCCGGCGGTCGAGAACATGCTCGACGCCGACGCGTACCGCCCGTCCGATGTGCTGACCAGCATGTCCGGCAAGACGATCGAAGTCGGCAACACCGACGCCGAAGGCCGCCTGATCCTGTGTGATGCGCTGACCTATGCGCAGCGGTTCGAACCGCAGGCGCTTGTCGACGTCGCCACGCTGACCGGCGCGTGCATGGTCGCGCTCGGCCGCTTCGCCGCGGGCGTGATGAGCAAGGACGATGATCTTGCCGACGAACTGCTGAGCGCGGGCGAGCAGGTCTTCGACCGCGGCTGGCGCCTGCCGCTGTGGGACGAATACCAGACCCAGCTCGAATCCACGTTCGCCGACGTCTACAACATCGGCGGCCGCTGGGGCGGCGCGATCACCGCCGGCTGCTTCCTCGCGCGCTTCACCGAAGGCCAGCGCTGGGCGCACATGGATATCGCCGGCGTCGCGAACGACGAAGGCAAGCGCGGCATGGCCACCGGCCGGCCGGTCGGGCTGCTGTCGCAGTGGCTGATCGATCGCGCAGGTGAGAAGCGGGAATAAGGGGAATGAAGAGCGGGAATATGGAGCGGGAACGGGAAGGATCCGGCTGCGTGCACGTTTGCCCGGCATCGCGCTTTACCCCTCCTGCACCCTCCGTTCCCCATTCCCTATTCCCCATTCCCGCCTTTACGCACTAAACGATGCCCCGCGCCGACTTCTACCTCATCACCACGCCGCGATTCCGCGCCGAGCCCCTGCGCCTGGTGTGCGAGCTCGCGCGCAAGGCGCATGCAGCCGGAATGCCGACGCTGATCCTCACGCGCGACGCCGCGCAGGCCGAGAAGCTCGACGACCTGCTGTGGGACATGGGCGAGGACGATTACATCCCGCACCAGATCGCCGGCGCGGAGATCGACGAGGAGGAAGCCGACGTGCTGATCGCGCCGCCGGATGCCGATGCGCCGATGCGCCCGCTGGTCATCAACCTGCGCGACGCCGCGGTGGACGGGCAGTTCGACCGCGTGCTCGAGGTGGTGCCGGCGGACGACTCCGCGCGCGGCCCGCTGCGCGAGCGCTGGAAGCAGTACCAGGCGCGCGGGCTGGAACTCAGGAAACACGATATGTAGGTGTCGTTGCGCGATCGCGCAGGCGACGCCGCGAGATCCGCTTCATCCGCCTGCGCGAGTGACGGCATTGCGTATCGCACGTCGATCGCGCCACCGCCTGCAGCGGGGCCGCGCATGATTGCAGCCGACTGCACCGCTACCGCCCTGCTCCACCGTTGATTTCCCATTTCCCGCATTCACCGCATCCCGGCGCCGCGCCCATGACCACGCTCTCTCCCAGCTACGATCCCACCCAGTTCGAAGCCCGGCTGTACCAGCAGTGGGAATCCAGCGGCGTGTTCCAGCCGCGCGGTGAAGGCGAGCCCTACGCGATCCTGCTGCCGCCGCCGAACGTCACCGGCACGCTGCACATGGGCCATGCGTTCCAGCACACGCTGCAGGACGCTCTGATCCGCTACCACCGCATGCGCGGTTACGACACGCTGTGGCAGATGGGCACCGACCACGCCGGCATCGCGACCGAGATGGTGGTCTCGCGCAACCTGGCGCTGGAAGGCAACGGCGAGACGCGCGATTCGCTCGGGCGCGAAGGCTTCATCGAAAAAGTGTGGCAGTGGAAGCAGACGTCGGGCGACACGATCGAACGCCAGATGCGCCGGCTCGGCACCTCGGGCGACTGGACACGCAGCGTGTTCACGATGGACCCGATGGCCGCCGACGCGGTCGCCGAAGCGTTCGTCAAACTGCACGAGCAGGGCCTGATCTACCGCGGCCAGCGACTGGTCAACTGGGACCCGGTGCTGAA
>CADCUA010000608.1 GCA_902805755.1 uncultured Lysobacter sp. | reverse complement strand
CGCGACGGGCACCCGAGCGTCTTGCAACCGCGGACTTGGTGTTTTTCGCCAGCGCCGGCTCGGTCGACCATGTCGGCATCTACGTCGGCCAGGGCCGTTTCGTGCATGCGCCCAGCGGCGGCGGCAGTGTGCGGCTGGACCATCTGGACGGCCCCTACTGGCGCGAGCATTACGTCGGGGCGCGTCGCCTGCTTCGCTAGCGCCCGCTGAGCAAGCGACGGGACGGGTTGCCCATTTCGGCACATCCGTTGAGCCCGTTTACGGATTTGTAACAAATTTTGAACGAAATGGCTGAGCTCTGCGGGCATGATCGCCACGTCAAGATTTCATGATGATCACGTGACGATGCTTTCAGCCCCCGATTTCCGCTCCGCCGTTTCCGTCGCCGCCAAGGCGCGCCGGACGGCGATGCGCGCTTCGCTTGCCCTGCTTCTTCTTGCGGTTTCAGTGCCGGCACTCGCCCAGTACCAGGCGCCGGCGTCGATGTCGGGCGACTCTGCCGACGCGCCGGAGCCGACCGGCCGCCGCGTGGTCCAGGACGCGATGAGCCTGTCCGACCGCGCGCTGATGCTCGCGACCGACCTCAACCGCCTGCTCGCACCACCGGACAGCCGCGCAGGCCGCGCTGGCGGAGATGGCGAGATTAAGGGCGTGCTGCAGCGTGCGCTTGCCCTGCTCGGCACGCCGTACCGCTGGGGCGGCACCTCGCCCGACAGCGGCTTCGACTGCAGCGGGCTGGTGGGTTACGTATTCCGCAACGCGCTCGGCATCGAACTGCCGCGCGTCTCGCGCGACATGGCCAAGAGTGGCCAGCTGATCGCGGACCGCTCGGCGCTGCTGGCCGGCGACCTGGTGTTCTTCGGCAAGCAGGGCGAAGTCGACCATGTCGGCATCTACCTCGGCGACGGCCGCTTCGTGCATGCGCCGCGCACCGGCCGCGACGTCACCGTGTCCAGCCTGGAAACCGGGTACTGGAGCGAGAAGTTCATGTCCGCGCGCCGGGTCCACGGCACCTGATCGTTTAGTCCGCGCGTATCCACAGGGCCGCCTCCGGGCGGCCTTGTCGTTTCCGGCTCAGGCGTCGGCGCCGCGAGGTTCGCGGAAGCGGCCGACCGCCTGCTCGATGCCCTTGCTCAGCTCCATGACCTGGCGGGCGTACTCGCCCAGGCGGCGGTCATCCTCGTTGTCGGGTGACCAGCAGGGCACCGGGCTCGGCGTGCCCTCGGCCTGGTCCAGCGCGACGAACACGATCATGCAGTGCGTGCACAGGCGGTCCTCCCCACCCATGGGGTCGCGCGCGGACACCTCGACCGAGAAATGCATGCTGCTGGTCCCCGTGTGCACGAGCGTTGCGGTCACGGTGACGAGGTCGCCGATGCGCACCGGCGCCACGAACCGGATGCCCCCGACCGCCACGGTCACGCAGTAGCGCCCGCTCCAGCCGACGGCCGCGGCGTAACCGGCCTGGTCGATCCATTTCATGACCTGGCCGCCGTGGACCTTGCCACCGAAGTTCACATCGGACGGCTCGGCCAGGAAGCACATCGCCAGCGCGCGCTGCGTGCCGCTCATGGCCATATTGCCGCTGCGCGCGCAGATAACGCCCGAAGCCGGTCCGCGCATGCCGGTGCAAAGGCCGGGGCTTGCGCAACGGGCCGGCCCGGGCCGGCGGCCCTGGTGGAATGATCATTCATGCCTGTGCTCCAGTCGGATGCCGACAGCATGCCTCGCGAATGATCGCGATCGCATCTACATGCGTCTATTGCGGCGGCATCGCTGGCAGCGGGCGAGCGATTCGGGCTGCGGAGCGGCTTGTTCGCCCGAACGACGCGACAGGCATGCCGGCCCGTCGGAAAACCCATGGCCTCGCAGTCGCCTGGATGATCGCGGACACTGTCGCGCCCCAGCCCCGAGTCCGCCGATGCGCCGTCTCCTCGTCCTTCTTGCGGCGTTGCTGCCGTCCCTCGTCGGTGCCGCCGAGCCGCTGCTCCCGGCCGCACGCACGCATGACGGACCAGAGAGCTGGCGCCGGCCGGTGGCGCCATTCCGCATCGCCGACAAGACCTGGTACATCGGCACCGAAGGCCTGAGCGCGGTGCTGATCCGCGGTAGCGCGGGCGCGGTGCTGATCGACGGCGGCTTGCCGCAGGCCGCGGACTACGTGCTGGGACGCCTGCGCGAACTCGGCGTCGCACCGGGCGAGCTGAAATGGATCGTGCACAGCCATGCGCATGCCGACCACGCCGGCCCGATCGCCGCGATCGCACGCGCCACCGGGGCGCGCGTCGCGACCAATGCCGAGTCCGCTGCGCTGCTGGCGCGCGGCGGCACCGACGACCTGCATTTCGGTGATGACATGCCCTTCCCGCCCGTGCGCACCGACCGGCTGCTGATGGACGGCGAGGCGATCGAGCTCGGATCGCTGCGCCTGGTCGCGCATTTCACTCCGGGGCACACGCCGGGCAGCCTCAGCTGGACATGGACGGACCGGCGCGATGGGCGCGAGGTCCGCATCGCCTACGCGGACAGCCTGTCGGCGCCGGACTACCGGCTGGTCGACAACCCGCGCCATCCCCGCATTCTCGAGGATTACCGCCGCGGCTTCGCCCGCGTGCGCGCCCTGCCCTGCGACCTGCTGCTCACGCCGCACCCGGACGCGAGTGGCTGGACGCCTGCCGACACCGCCAAACCGCTGAAGACTCCGATGACGTGCACGGCCTACGCCAACGCTGCAGAGCAGCGCCTGGAGACGCAGGCCGCGGCGCAACGCAGGGCCGCGCACTGATGCCGTACACGCCGATCGTCGCGACCTTGGGCTATGTGTTGTCGCCCGACAGCACGCAAGTGCTGCTCGTGCATCGCAATGCGCGCGCCGACGACGCGCACCTGGGCAAGTACAACGGCCTGGGCGGAAAGCTCGAAGCCGACGAGGACGTCGTGGCCGGCATGCGCCGCGAGATCCACGAGGAGGCCGGGATCGAATGCATCGACCTGTCGCTGCGCGGCACGATCAGCTGGCCGGGCTTCGGCAAGCAGGGCGAGGACTGGCTCGGCTTCATCTTCCTCATCACCTGCTTCCAAGGCACGCCACCGGGTGTGAATGCGGAAGGCACGCTGGAGTGGGTCGCGCTGGAGCGGTTGCACGAGCTGCCGATGTGGGAAGGCGACCGGCAGTTCCTGCCGCTGGTGTTCGACCGCGACCCGCGCGCGTTCCACGGAGTTATGCCCTACCGCGACGGGCGCATGGTGTCCTGGCGGTATTCACGCGCGTAAGTCGCGCGCAGCGTGCCGATGCGTGCCTGGATAAGCGTGCGCGGTGCTGACGCGTGCGATCCGTCCGTGGCGCGCAACCGCCACCCGGATAAGCGGCCGCGGCAAGCCGGCATATCGCGAACGCCCCGTCGCGGCAGTTACACCACCGTGCGCGACGCCGCCACCTCGGCCGACTTGTGTTCGGCCGCCTCGTGCTCGGGCAGGCCGACGTTGCTAGACGCGGCGTTGTAGACCTCGAGATCGAGCAGCCCGGTCTCGCGCGCGACGAGCACCGGCACCAGCATCTGCCCGGTCACGTTCGTCATCGTGCGCATCATGTCGAGCACGCGGTCGATCGCGATCAGGTAGCCGATGCCTTCCAGTGGCAGTCCCGCGGCCGACAGCACCAGCGTCACCATCACGGTCGCGGTGCCAGGCACGCCGGCGGTACCGAAGCTGCCCAGCACCGACGCGATCAAAATGATGAAGTACTGAGTTGCACTCAGGTCCAGCCCGAAGTACTGCGCAACGAACATCGAGGTCAGCGCCGGATAGATCGCGCCGCAGGCGTCCATCTTGATGCTCGCGCCAAGCGGCAGCGCGAACGCCGCGTAGTCGCGGTCGACGCCCAGGTCGTGCGTTACCGCACGCAAGGCCGCGGGGATGGACGCGAAGCTCGACGAGGACACGAACGCGACTTCCATGCCCGGCGAAGCGCCGCGGAAGAACTTCAGCGGGTTGAGCCCGTGCGCGAGCAGCAGGCCGCCGTACACGAACACGATATGCACGGCGCACGCGAGGTACAGCGCCAGCACGAACGTACCCAGCGGCAGCAGCTTCTCGAAGCCGTAGGTGCCGACCAGTGCGGCGATCAGCCCGAACGTGCCGATCGGCGTGAACTCGAGGACGAAGCGGGTGATCTGGATCATCACGTCGCTGGCCTCGCCCATCAGCTTGCGCATTGCCGGGGTGCGATCACCGAGCTTGACCAGCGCGAAGCCGACCAGCGCGGCGAAGAACAGCACCTGCAGGATCGTGCCGGTCGCCATGAGACGGGTGGTGCCGTCCTCGTCCTTGACCGGCATTGCGCCGGCCAGCGCCTGGAACGGGTTCAGTGGCACGATGTCAGTCAGCACTTTGACCGGCGACGGGACCTCGCGCACCGTGTAGTCAGGCGACATCGCAAGGCCCGAGAGCCCCTGCCCGGGTTGCAGCAGCCAGCCCACCGCCAGCCCGACGCCGACGGCGAGCGCAGCGGTGATCGCGAACCACGCGAACGTGCGCACGCCCAATGCCACGATCGACTTTTGCCCGTACAGCGATGCGATCGCGTTCACGACCGCGAAAAACACCAGCGGCACCGCGATCATCTTGATCAGGTTGACGTAGATCGTGCCCAGCGGCCCGAACCACACCTCCGCGTCCGGGCCCATGAGCCACCCGACCAGCGCGCCGAGCACGAAGCCCGCCAGCACCCGCTGCCAGAACGGGAACTTGAAGCAGCACTCCACCGCGTCGGATACCACGTTCATCGCAACACCTCGTCTCGTCTCGCCGCACCATAGCGGAGCTTGCGCGGCCGGGCGATATCGCGCGACTGCCTACAGCGTTCCATCGTCGGCCGCACCGGCGCGGCATAATCCGCGGCCTGCTGCAGGAGGTCTTCGATGCGCTCCATCCGTTCCGTCCACCTGTGCCTGGCCACGGCGCTGTTGACCACTGCATGCGCATCGCTCGAACCGGTCGCCGATGCCGCGGGCGCCGCACGCAGCGTGGCCGTCGAGGTTCCTGCCATTGAACGGCCCGCGGGCGAAAACCCGGCCTGGTGGTACCGCGCCGGCGCCGCCGAAGCCGCGCAGCGCGGTGCGATGGCCGGGCGCGCGCGCAACGTCATCCTGTTCGTCGGCGACGGCATGAGCCTGACGACCGTGGCGGCCGCGCGGATCCTCGAAGGCCAGCGCAATGGGCGGCCTGGCGAGGAGCACCGCCTGGGCTGGGAGGACTTCCCGGCCACGGCCATCAGCCGCACCTACAACACCGACTCACAGACGCCCGATTCCGCGGGGACGATGACAGCGATGGCCACCGGCGTTAAGACGCGCGCGGCCGTACTCAGCATCGGTCAGCAGGCCGCGGGGGGGGGCGGCCGGCGCCCGCCCGCGCGGCCGCCGCCGCCCGGGGGGGG
>CADCUA010000607.1 GCA_902805755.1 uncultured Lysobacter sp. | reverse complement strand
GACATGCTCAAGCGTTACGCCGACGAATACGCTGCGCCGCCGGCGAGCCCGACGATCGCGCCGGCGCTGCTCGCGAACCGCCTCGCGTTCCGCGACAAGCTCAACGCCGCCGTGCAGCAGCAGGCCGGCATCGTCGACCGCAGCCGCGAGAGCGTCGAGCTCGAACGCACTCGCCTGATGTTGGCCAGCCGCGACACCAAGGTGCTCCAGCAGCTCGCCGCCAGCTACCGCGCCGAGGAAGGCCGCGCCGCCGACAAGCTTACCCAGCGTGAACTCGATGACGTTGGCGCCCGCCGCATGCGCGTCGCCCAGCTCGCCCGCGAGAACGGAGATGCGACATGACCGCGTCCGGTGCCGCAATGCTCATGTCGCCGGCACCGTCCGCGCCTGCGAGCGGAGCCCCGAGCCCGGCGAAGCCGCGTTCGGGCGATGGCAAGGCCGATGCGTCCGGCACGTCTTTCGACCGCATGCTGGACGAGGGCAGCGCGAAACCTTCCACGCCATCCACGCCGCGCGCGGGTGAAACCGTCGCGCCCGAGGCAGGCGCCACAAGCGCGCAACCGGAAACGGCGACGCGCGATGCGCGCGAAGACGCGGCGGCACCGGCCGGACTACCGGACCAACTGCTCTCGCTGCTTGCCTCTTTGCCACAGGCACTGACGGCCACTGCGGCCGCCACGCCCGAGCTTGCGGCAACCGCCGCTGCCGCAGCCGGGATCAACGCGGCAGCGAACGGCTCCGCACGCACACCAGCTTCGGCAACCGCGCTGCAGTTCCCGCTTGCGGCGGCTGCACCGCCCACCGCGGCACCCGACCCCGCAGCGCTCGCGCTGGCGGCCCTGGGCGATGCACCGGCGCGCGACAGCGGCGTCGATGCATTCGCAGCGGCGGGCGAAGCGACAGCCGCCATCGATGGCGTCAACCCGGCCGCGTCCTTCAGCACCGCGCTTTCGACCGCACGAACCGAGAGCGCGCCGGTGCTGCCGACGCCGCTTGCCCAACCGGCGAACGCGCAGGCGGGTTACGACGATGCATTCGGCGACAACATCGTCTGGATGGCCGATCAGCGACTGGGACGTGCCGACATCCGCGTCAGCCCCGACCACCTGGGCACGATCGATGTGCGCCTGCAGCTCGACGGCGCGAAAGTCACCGCCGAATTCTTCAGCGCGCAGCCCGAAGTCCGGCAGGCGCTGGAAGCCAGCTTCAACCGCCTGCGCGACATGATGGGCCAGCACGGCCTGCAGCTCGCGCATGCAGACGTGGGGCAGCAACGCTCCGGCCAGGGTTCCGGCACCGACGCACCTAACGCGGCGCGCATGGACGAGGGCGATGCCGACACCGCGCGCGCCACGGTTACGCCACTGCGCAGCCGCCGCCTGCTGGACGAATACGCGTAAGCCCGCCGCGCCCGGTGCACACCGGGCGAAACCGCTTTCGCACCGCGCCATGTGCCCGACCACGTGAGGGCCACGGGGCACAGTTCGGCGAACTCCGGGCACAAGCGCCGGCATCCCGGCGCGACGCCTGTTCAGCCCCGCGCCAAAACTCCGGCACGCCTCCGCCGACGCTTTCGGCACACCGCTTGCACTGCCCTTGGCGAACCTGCCTGGAGTGCGCCGCGTGTCCGCAAAGAAAGAAGTTTCTACCGAGCCCAAGAAGAGCAAGAAGGGCCTGTTGATCGGCATCGGCGCAGCTTTCCTGCTCGCTGCCGGTGGCGGTGGCGCGTTCGTGCTGATGGGTGGCAAGGACGACTCCGCCAAGGCGAAGGCTGAAGCCGCAGCCGCGCTGCCGGCGCAGTATTACGCGCTGACGCCATCGTTCGTGGTCAACCTCGCCGACGCGGATTCCTCGCGCTACCTGCAGGCTGATGTGCAGCTCATGACGCGCGATCCGGAAACGTTCAAGGCGCTCGAGCTGCACGCGCCGGCGATCCGCAACCGCCTGCTGCTGCTGTTCGGCACGCAGTCGGCATCGGCCCTGACCGACCGCCCCGGCAAGGAAAAACTGCAGAAGCAGGCGCTTGCCGAAGTGCGCGCGCTGCTCAAGGCCGAGAAGGTCCCGGGCAAGCTCGAAGCGCTGTACTTCACCAGCCTCGTGACCCAGTAAGGACCGCTTCGATGATGAGCGATCTGCTGTCCCAGGACGAGATCGACGCCCTTCTCCACGGCGTCGACATCGGCGCGGTCGAGACCGAGGAACCGCCGGTTGCACCGGGCGAGGCGCGCAGTTACGACTTCGCCAGCCAGGACCGCATCGTCCGCGGCAAGCTGCCGACGCTGGAGATGATCAACGAGCGCTTCGTGCGCACGTGGCGTGTCGGCCTGTTCAACCTGCTGCGCCGTTCGGCGGACCTGTCGGTGCGCGGCATCGACCTGATCCGCTTCGGCGAATACATGCATTCGCTGCAGGTGCCGAACAACCTCAACCTCATCAAGATGAAGCCGCTGCGCGGCACCGGGCTGATCGTGTTCGAGCCGCGCCTGGTGTTCACCGTCGTCGACAACTTCTTCGGTGGCTCCGGCAAGTACCACACGCGTATCGAAGGCCGTGAATTCACCGCCACCGAAATGCGCGTGATCCAGCTGCTGCTGAAGCAGACGTTCGCGGACCTGACCGATGCGTGGGCGCCGGTGATGCCGGTCGAGTTCGAATACGTGAACTCCGAAGTCAACCCGCATTTCGCGAACATCATCGGACCGCGCGAGTTCATCGCCGTATGCCGCTTCAACGTCGAGCTCGAAGGCGGCGGCGGCGAGCTGCACGTCGCGCTGCCGTGGTCGATGCTCGAGCCGATCCGTGAACTGCTCGATGCCGGCGTACAGAGCGACCGCGTCGAAAAGGACGAGAACTGGACGCATGCATTGCGCGCGCAGTTGCAGGACGCGGAGGTCGAGCTGAGCAGCACGATCGCGCGACGCACGATCACGCTGCGCGAGCTGTGCAAGCTCAAGGTCGGCGACGTGATCCCGATCGACCTGCAGGCGACAGTGCCGCTGCACGTCGAGAACGAACACGTATTCACCGGCGAATTCGGCGTCCACAACGGACGCAACGCCATCAAGATCACCGCGGTCAAGACGCCGCGCTCCCTGACCCCGGATTTTGGATCCTCCCCATGAACGCTTCCGATTCCGCCGCGCGCGCCGCCTTCGATTCGCTGACTGCCGATGGCAGCTCGTCATCCGAACTCAACCTGGACGTCATCCTCGACGTGCCGGTGTCACTCTCGCTCGAGGTTGGCCGCACACGCATTCCGATCCGCAACCTGTTGCAGCTCAACCAGGGCTCGGTGGTCGAGCTCGAGCGCGGCGCGGGCGAACCGCTGGACGTGTACGTCAACGGCACGCTGATCGCACAGGGCGAAGTGGTGGTCGTCAACGATCGTTTCGGCGTACGCCTGACCGATGTGGTCAGCCCGTCCGAGCGCATCAAGCGACTGCGTTAAGGTCGGCATGAGCGGGATCGGCCCGGCAATGGATGCGGTAATGGATGACCAACCGGCGGTAACGCCTGCTGCGACGCAACCGCGAGCGAAAGACACGGTGGCGCCTGCCACTGCGAGCTCATCCGGCAGCAAGGCATCGCAGACGGACGCGAACGCGAAGAGCACGCCTGCGTCGGCATCCGCGGTCGTGGCCGATGCCACGCAAACCGCACCGCCGGCAGCGGCTGTGCAGCCGACCCACACTCCAACGGCAGCGCCCGTCGCTGCTGCAGCCGCTGATACAACCAGCGTTGCCGCCGCGCCCGCCTCGCCGATCACCTCGATTCAGGCGCCGGCGACCAAGAATCCTGCCACCACGCAGGTGCCTGCGCGCCCCGCGATTGGCGAGGCGCCCACGCCGGCCGGTTCGCTGGGCGGCACCGTGTTCGCGCTGCTGCTGGTCATCGGACTGATCCTCGCGCTGGGCTGGATGGCCAAGCGCATGCCCGGCTTCGGCCGCGGCGCGGGCAACAACGGCCTGCGTCTGGTCGCCTCGCTGCCGATCGGCGCGCGCGAGCGCGTGGTCGTGGTCGAGGTCGGCCAGACCCAGTTGCTGCTCGGCGTCGGCCCCGGCGGTACGCGCACGCTGCACACGCTCACCGAGCCGTTGCCCGAGGCCGATGCAGCCGCGACGCCACAGTTCGCGCAGCTGTTGGCGCAGCATTTCGGAAAGAAAGCATGAATCTTGTTTCGACCTGGGCGCTACGCCTGTTCGGCGCCCTGCTGCTCGTGCTCGCACTGATCGCCGCGCCCGCCATGGCGCAGACGATCACCACGCGTCCCGCAACGCAGGCGCCGGCAGCCACGGCGCCGGCCACAGCGCCTACGCGCCAGAATCCCGCGGTCGCGCCTGCACCTGCTGCCGGTGTGGCAGCCGCAGCGACGCAGCCGCTGCCTGCGGTCAACGTGGGCAATATCGGCGGCGAGCCGGTGAGCATGCCGCTGCAGGTGCTGCTGCTGATGACCGGCATCACGCTGCTGCCGGCGGCGCTGCTCGGCGTCACCGCGTTCACTCGCATCATCATCGTGCTCGCGCTGCTGCGGCAGGCGCTGGGCACCGGCCAGACGCCCGGCAACCAGGTGCTGCTCGCGCTCGCGCTGTTTCTGACCTTCATGGTGATGACGCCGACGTTCGATGCGGCGTGGGCAGCCGGCATCGCGCCTTACCTCAATGACCAGATGGATTTCCGCAGCGCATGGACCGCCGCGTCGGGCCCGTTCCGCGATTTCATGCTGGCGCAGGTGCGCGAGACCGACCTGATGACGTTCGCGGGCCTGTCGAACTCCGGCCCGTACGCGACGCCGCAGGACGTGCCGTTCGGCGTGCTCGCCGCGTCGTTCCTGACCAGCGAGCTCAAGACCGCGTTCGAGATCGCGTTTTTGATCTACATCCCGTTCGTGATCATCGACCTCGTCGTCGCCAGCGTGCTGATGTCGATGGGCATGATGATGCTCTCGCCGATGCTGATCTCGGCGCCGTTCAAGATCCTGCTGTTCGTGCTCGTCGACGGCTGGGTGCTCGTGGTCGGCTCGCTCGCCGCCAGCTTCAATCCCGCCTGAGGCCGACGCGATGACGCCCGAAACCGCTCTTACCGAAATCAGCCGCGGCCTGCAGATGGCGCTGCTGCTCGGCGCCCCGCCGCTGCTCGCCGTGCTCGCCGTCGGCGTGCTCGTCGGCATCATCCAGGCCGCGACGCAGATCAACGAGCAGACGATCGGCTTCGTGGTGAAGGCGATCGCGCTGACCGCGACGCTGGCACTGACCGGGCATTTCCTGCTGGGCCGGCTGGTCGCGTTCACGACCGAACTGTTCCAGCGCATCCCGCACCTGATCGGCTGACACCGATGGGCGCGAGCTTGCGTGCTGCCGGCTCTGGCTGTCGCTGATGGACACCGTCACGCTCACCACGGTCGCCGGGCTGAACCTGTTCGGCATGCTCGCCACCGTGCTGTGGCATGCGA
>CADCUA010000606.1 GCA_902805755.1 uncultured Lysobacter sp. | reverse complement strand
CATGAAGCGTAGTGGCGGGCCAGGCCGTCGGTTGCCCATACATGCGCGCTGCCGCGGTAGATGTTGCGAGGCATCTGGTCAACCAGCAGCACGAGTGCGAGCGCGCCGGTGGCCGTGTCCAACCAGTGTGCAAGGCTGCCGCGCGACGCACGCAGGTGCAGTTCAAGGAAGCGCGATGCGCACTGCGCGTCGAATTCAGCGTCGTGCGTGAACCACTTCGCGGCACCGGCCTGCTGCCAGAACGCGACCAACTCGACGGCTTGTGCATCGGGATTGCAGGTGTCGGGTTTCATCGCGCCTCCGTAACGGGTTCCGGGATCGACTGCACGCGTGCCCAGTTCGCCTCATCGTCGCCCAGTTGAGTTTCAAGCTCGGTGATCCAGGCTGCGGTGATGCTTTCCAGCGTCACGGCATGGATCAACGGCCGGATCGAGCCGCCCGAGTACGACTGCGCGATGAAGCGCGCGTAGCGTGCACGGAATGCGAACCAGGCCACGTGTGCGCCTTCGAACGAGGCCAGGCTTTCGCCGTCGAGCTGACGGCGCAGGTGCGCGACGAGGATGCCCAGGCGCGCATCGATTGCTTCGAACTCGGCGATCGCCTGCTGGTTCATCTCGTCGTGGCTGGCAGGCGGCAGTCCGTGCTGGCGCGCCAGCTCCTCGGCTTGGGTGACGTAACTGTCGGCAATGCGGACTGCGGTTTCCGCCTTGCCGATCAGGCTCGATTCGAATCGGCGCAGATCATCGAGGCTGGTGTTCGCGCCTTCCAGGCCTTGCTTGAGTGCGAGCAGCTTGGCGCTGCGCTCGATCGCTTCGCTTGTGCTGCGTTGTTCGGTGCGTCGCTGGATGAAGTAGAACGACCAGGTCAGCAACGCGCCCAGCAGCAGGTAGATCGCCTGTTCCATATGCACTTCTCCCTATGGGAAGACAGTGTGCGCGACAGGGGTCGCAAGGCCTGCGATGAACAGGTTCAGCGAATGCATGCTGGACAGCCGCGTACACGCACTGCTTGAAGCGCGGTCGCTATTCGTCGAAACGCAGGTGCCGGACCGACTTGCCGTGGCGACGGATCAGGCGAAGCGCTTCGATGCCGACCTGGATGTGGCGATCGACGAATTCCGAACTCACACGCAGATCCGATGCTTCGGTCTTCACCCCCTCGGGAATCATCGGCTGGTCCGAGACCAGCAGCAGCGCGCCGACCGGGATGCGGTTTGCGAAGCCGGCGGCGAAGATCGTCGCGGTTTCCATGTCGATCGCCATGCAGCGCAGCCGGCGCAGGTATTCCTTGAACGTGTCGTCGTGTTCCCACACGCGGCGGTTCGTGGTGTACACCGTGCCGGTCCAGTAATCGTGGCCGAGGTCGCGGATCATCGTGGACACTGCGCGTTGCAATGCGAACGCGGGCAGCGCCGGGACTTCGGCGGGCATGTAATCGTTGCTGGTGCCTTCGCCGCGGATTGCCGCGATCGGCAGCACCAGGTCGCCCAGCTGGTTCTTGCGCTTGAGGCCGCCGCATTTGCCGAGAAACAGCACGGCCTTCGGTTCGATCGCGCTCAGCAGGTCCATCACCGTGGCTGCGTTCGGGCTGCCCATGCCGAAGTTGATCAGCGTGATGCCGTCGGCGGTGACGCTCGGCATCGGGCGGTCCAGGCCGACGATTTCGCCGCCGGTCAGACGCGAAAACGTCTGCAGGTAGCCGCCGAAGTTCGTCAGCAGGATGTGTTCACCGAACTGGTCCAGCGGCACGCCGGTGTAGCGGGGCAACCAGTTCTGGACGATGGTCGGCTTGTCTTTCATGGGGCGTCCGGTCGGGGCAGGACGCAGGAGTAAAGCAGATCGGCGCGGCCGTCGGAACGGTGTCGGGGCCGGCTTTTGAGTCAGATGAACACGGCTGGCGCGCCCGCGCGGGCGGTTTGCCGGCTCGGTCGTTTCGCGAGGTGATGCCGGCCGTCAATGCCGGTGGGCTTGGCAGTGCCGGGCGGCGCGGATACGGTGCAGGCAGTCCGCTTCCCCGTTCCGGAAATCCCCATGCTCAGAATGACCTGCGCGGCGATCGCCGCCGCGCTGCTTTGCGGCCCGGCGTTCGCCGTCGAGCCTGCTTCCGACACCGCCACGACGCGCCCGTCGCGTTTCGTCCAGGACCCGTACCCGAGCACCTACCGCCCGATCGCGTCGGCGCCGGTGCTGCTGACCGGCGCCACGGTGCTGACCGGCACCGGCGCGCGCCTGGACAACGCCGACGTGCTGATGCAGAACGGGCGCATCGTCGCGGTCGGCCAGGGCCTGCAGGCGCCGGCCGACGCGGTGCGCGTGAATGCGTCCGGCAAATGGGTCACGCCGGGCCTGATCGACGTGCATTCGCACCTGGGCGTGTACGCCAGCCCGGGTACGACCTCCCACCAGGACGGCAACGAAGCGACCAGCCCGGTCACTGCAAACGTCTGGGCCGAGCATTCGGTGTGGCCGCAGGACCCGGGGTTCTCCACTGCGCTGGCGGGCGGTATCACCTCGATGCAGATCCTGCCCGGCTCGGCGAACCTCGTCGGCGGCCGCGGCGTCACGCTCAAGAACGTGCCCGCGACGACGTATCAGGCAATGAAATTTCCCGGCGCACCGTGGGGCCTGAAGATGGCCTGCGGCGAGAACCCCAAGCGCGTCTACGGACAGAAGAGCGGCCCGTCCACGCGCATGGGCAACGTGGCCGGCTACCGCGCCGCGTTCATTGATGCCAGCGAGTATCTGCGCAAGAACGCGCCGAACGATGCCAAGCCGGTGAAGCGCCGCTGGTGGCAGAGCGCGAGCAGCGACAGCGCCGACAGCGAAAAGGACACCGGCGGCAAGCGTGACCTCAAGCTCGACACGCTCGCAGGCGCAATCAACGGCGACATCATGGTGCACATCCATTGCTACCGCGCCGACGAAATGGCGGTGATGATGGATCTGGCAAAGGAGTTCGGCTTCAAGGTCGCCGCGTTCCACCACGGCGTCGAGGCGTACAAGCTCGCCGACCGGCTGGCGGCCGAAGGCGTGTGCGGCGCGCTGTGGGCCGACTGGTGGGGCTTCAAGATGGAGGCGTTCGACGGCATCCAGGAGAACGTCGCGCTGGTCGATCGCCCCGCAAACGGCTGCGCGATCGTGCATTCGGATTCCGAAGAAGGCATCCAGCGTCTGAACCAGGAAGCGGGCAAGGTGATCGCCCAGGCCAGGCGCACCGGCATGGACATCCCGCCCGAACGCGCGATCCGCTGGGTGACCAGCAACGCGGCCAAATCCATGGGCATCCTCGGCCAGACCGGCACGCTGGAGGCCGGCAAGATGGCCGACGTGGTGCTGTGGAACGGCAATCCGTTCAGCGTCTACGCGAAGGCCGAGCAGGTCTATATCGACGGCGCGCGCATCTATGACCGCGCCGATCCATCCAGGCAGCCGAAAACGGACTTCATGCTCGGCCAGGGCTCCAGCGCGACGGGAGGTGTGCAATGAGCCGCCGTCACCGCAACACGGCCACGCGCCGCATTAGCGCGATCAGTGTGCTGGCAACTTCATTGGTCCTGGCGGTGTTTGGCGCCAATGCGCAGAACGTGCTGATCCGCAACGCGACCGTCCACACCGCCGGCCCGCAGGGCACGCTGCAGAACGCCGACGTGCTGGTATCGGGCGGCAAGGTCCGTGCGGTCGGCACCGGCCTGACCGCCGCGGCCGGCGTGCAGGTGATCGATGCGCAGGGCCGGCCGCTGACGCCGACGCTGTTCGGCGGCATCACCGAGATCGGGCTGGAGGAAGTGTCCGGCGAGCAGTCCACGGTCGACGAGACGCTTTCGCTCGGCGCGGCGCAGAAAGAGATGACCGTCCGTCCCGAGTTCGACGTGACGCTTGCCTACAACCCCGAGTCGGTGCTGGTGCCGGTCAACCGCGTGGAAGGCATCGGCTGGACGATTTTGGGCGCAGGCACGGCGATGGGCGGCTCGATCGTGGCCGGCCAGGGCGCGGCCGTGCGCCTGGACGGCAGCCACGACCCGGTCGGGCCGCGCGTGCTGTTCGTGCAGATCGGCGCCGATGCGTCGGGGCTGGCGGGTAATTCGCGCGCGGCGCAGTGGATGATCCTGGACCAGCTGATCGACGAAGTGCGCGGGCGCATTCCGGTCGGCTCGCACGTCGCGCTGCTGACCCCGGCCGGGCGCGACACGCTCAAGCGCTATCTGGACGGCGGCGGTCGCGTGCTGGTCGATGTCGACCGCGCCTCCGACATCCGCCAGCTGCTGCGCTGGGCCGGCCGCCACAAGGTGCGCGTGGCGATCGTCGGTGGCGCGGAAGCCTGGAAGCTCGCACCGCAACTGGCGGCCGCGAAGGTGCCGGTGTTCGTCGATCCGCTGGGCAACTTGCCGGCGAGCTTCGACGAAGTCGGCGCCAGCCTCGATAACGCGGCGAAGCTGCAGGCGGCGGGCGTGTCAGTCAGCTTCAGCCAGAGCGGCGACGGCTCGCATAACGCGCGCAAGATCCGCCAGCTGGCAGGCAACGCGGTGGCCAATGGTCTGCCGTGGGAAGACGGGCTCAAGGGCCTGACCTCGGTGCCGGCCGAAGCGCTGGGCGTGAGTGGCGAGTTCGGCCGCATCGCGCCGGGGCAACGTGCGGACCTGGTGTTGTGGACCGGCGATCCGCTGGAAGTCAGCAGCGTGGCGGCGCAGGTGTGGTTCGACGGTCGCGCGATCTCGATGCGCAGCCGCCAGACCGAACTGCGCGATCGCTATTTGCGCACGCTGACGCCGGCCGAGCAGGGCGGCCTGCCGCGCGCGTATCCGGGCGGCGACACGCGCTGACCGATGCGCTGAAATAGACCCGGCGGCGCACGGCCGCCGGGTTCTCTACAACTCCAAAGCGGCCGCGCCGCACAGCTTTTGCCGGATCGCATGCCCATGGCCCTTGCCGCAACAGACCTCAACTGGATCGCCGTGTTGCTCGCGGCGGTGTCCGCATTCGTGCTCGGCGGGCTGTGGTACGGCCCGCTGTTCAAACGCGCCTGGTGCCGCGAGGCCGGCATCGATCCGTCCACGGTGCGGCATCCGAAGCTCGTGTTCGCGGTCGCGTTCCTGTGCAGCTTCCTCGCGGCGCTGATGTTCGAGGTGTTCCTCGGGCGCGATGCGAGCGCCGCGAGCGGGTTCGGCGCCGGCTTCGTGGTCGGCGTGTTCTTCGTGGCGATGAGCTTCGGCATCAACTACGCATTTTCCGGTCGCACCGTGCGGCTGTGGACCATCGATGCGGGTTACCACATCGCCCAGTTCAGTCTGTACGGTCTGATCCTCGGCGCCGCGTAGCCACACCTGCACGCCGCGAAAGCACTGCGAGCGCGGCAATAATTGCCTGCATTCGCTGCCGTAAAGCCCGCTTTACCCGCAGCGCGTGCTGGCACGCATGTTGCGCTGCTTGAAAGTGCAGCCTCGCGCAACGTGGCGCCGGGCGCACCGGTGACAGGAGCGGGATCATGGCCAGCCAGAACGACAGCGGCCCGCAGGGTCGCGAGCGCCGCGGATTCGCGGCAATGGATGCACAACGTCAGCGCGAGATCGCTTCGCTCGGCGGACGCGCCGCACATCGCAGCGGCAACGCGCACGAATTCACGCCCGAGGAGGCCCGCCGCGCCGGGCGCAAGGGCGGTGAGGCGGTGAGCCGCAATCGCGGGCATATGGCCCAGATCGGCGCGAAAGGCGGTGGCGCGAGTGGCGGGCAGCGAAAGGGTGCCGCCGACGACCCGGCCTCTCGCCCGAACTGAGCCCGACACCGCCGGCCACGCCTCGCGCGTTCGTATGCCGCGCGACTTCGGATGCACTGCAAATGCGGATCGCAGTGTTGCGCGGCCATACGCCCGCGTCCGGATAGTTTCAGCAAAAACCCTCTTCAGGACGCGGCTATTCTTGCCGTTAATGCGTCGAACAAGCCGCCATAGGGGGTCGGCCATCATGCGTATTGGAATTGTTGTCGACTCGGCCTGCGACCTGCCGCTCGACTATCTGCATAAAAACAACGTGGTGCTGCTGCCGATCACGGTCAAAATCGGCCAGGCGGTACTCGCGGACCATCGCAACGAGCAGGCTACGCTCGAGTTTCTCAACACGTACGTCGTCGAACACGGCGCCGAGGCCGAAACCTCGGCGTACAGCGTGCAGCAGGTGCAGGACCTGTTCCTGAGCCGGCTCGTGATCGATTACGACTACGTGTTCTGCATGACGATCACGAAGACGCGCAGCCCGCTCTTCGACAACACGCAGCAGGCGAGCTTCGCGATCCTCAATGAATACAAGGAGCCGCGCACGGCGGCCGGCATCACCACGCCGTTCGCATTGCGCGTGATCGATACACAGAGCCTGTTCGCGGCGCAGGGGGTCACGGCGGTCGAGGCGATCCGCATGCGTGACGCGGGCGAGGGTGCGCCGAAGATCCGCGCGCGCCTGGAAAACCTCGCGCTGCACACGCATGCATACATGATCCCGCGCGATCTGTACTACCTGCGCGCACGCGTGCGCCATCGCGGCGACCGCAGCGTGAGCCTGTTCAGCGCCGCGCTCGGCAGTGCGCTCGACATCAAGCCGATCCTGCATTGCAACCGCGGCGAAACCGGTCCGGTGGCGAAGGTGAAAGGCCACGCCGCAGCGGTGCGCAAGTTGTTCGACTTCACGATCCGGCGCGTCAAGGCCGGCCTGATGACGCCGACGCTGTGCCTGAGCTATGGCGGCGACCTGGAGGAAATGCGCGCGCTGCCCGGCTACCAGAGCCTGCGCGATGCGTGCGCGAGTGCGAACGTGGAAGTGTTCGAATCGCTCATGAGCCTCACCGGCATGGTCAACGTCGGCAAGGGCGCGCTGGTGGTTGGCTTCGCCGCCGAGAACGTCGAGTTCAGCTGACGAGGCGTCTGTAATCGAGCCAGAGAAACGGGGCTTCGGCCCCGTTTTCGTGTCCGCCGCGCGAATCGCCTCAGCGTGCACAGTGCCCGGGCCATGAACGTGGGCTGCGGGCTTGGTCACGCGCCGCGCCAGCGCGTACGCTCGCGGGCTCGCCTCATGCACGAGCTTTCACCATGCGCCCCCTCCCGACGCCCCGCCTGCTCTGCCTCGCCCTTGCCAGCGTGCTGACGCTGCACTTCGCACCCGCGTTCGCGCAGAACCCGCCGCAACCGCCGCAGCCGCCGGAAGACCGCGAGCAGGACAACCTCAAGGACAAGTCCAAGTCCGACGACGAGCGCGTGCAGCTGGAGCAGGATGCGCTGGACCCGGCCGGCAACCCGCCCGCTGAAGCCTCGGCCGCGACCGCAAAGGGCCGCGCACGCCCCGGCGAGAAAGAGCCGGAGCAGAAGTGGGACGTCAACACGCCGCGTGGCGCGAGCAAGACCGTGCGCTTCGAGACCGACGAAGGCACGTGGATGGACGTGGACGTCTCGCCCGACGGGCGTGAGGTCGCGTTCTCGTTGCTGGGCGATCTGTACCGCATGCCGATAGCCGGCGGCCGCGCGACGCGCGTGACCGGCGGTGCGGCCTGGGATGTGCAGCCGCGTTTCTCGCCGGACGGTAAGGAGCTTGCATTCACCTCCGACCGCGGCGGCGGCAACAACCTCTGGCGCGTGCCGGTGGCCGGCATGAACGCCGATGGCAGCAACGCCACGCAGGTGTCGAAGGAGGATTTCCGCCTGCTCAACAACCCGGCGTGGACGCCCGACGGGCAGTTCCTGATCGGCCGCAAGCACTTCACCGGCGAGCGCTCGCTCGGCGCCGGCGAGTTGTGGCTGTACCACGCCAGCGGCGGCGGCGGCCTGCAGCTGACCAAGCAGAAGAACGACCAGCAGGATCTCGGCGCGCCGGCCGTCTCGCCGGACGGCCGCTATGTGTATTTCTCCGAGGACGTCAGCCCCGGCCCGACGTTCCAGTACAACAAGAACCCGCACGGCGTGATCTATGCGATCAAACGCCTGGACCGCAAGACCGGCAAGACCGACACGCTCGTGTCCACGCCCGGCGGCGCGGTGCGTCCGCAGCCGTCGCCGGACGGCAAGTCGCTCGCGTTCGTCAAACGCATCCGCAAGCAATCCGTGCTGCACGTGATGGACCTCGCCAGCGGCCACGTGCGCCCAGTGTGGGACGGCCTCAGCCACGACCAGCAGGAGGCGTGGGCGATCTTCGGCCCGTACGCGAACTTCGACTGGACACCGGATTCGAAGTCGGTGGTGATCTGGGCCCAGGGCAAGCTCTGGCGCGTGGACATGGCCAGCGGCAAGCAGTCAAACATTCCGTTCACCGCATCAATCGAACAGACGGTCAGCGGCCCGCTGCGCTTTACGCAGACGATCGACGAAGGCTCGTTCGCGCCGAAGATGATCCGCGACGTCGCGACCAGTTCCGACGGCAACACGCTCGTCTTCCACGCAGTCGGCCAGCTGTGGCGCAAGTCGCTGCCGAACGGCACGCCGCAGCGGCTGACGTCGAACGACGGCATCTACGAATACCAGCCCAGCTTCAGTGCTGACGGCCGCAAGCTGCTGTACACGACCTGGTCCGATGAAGCGCTCGGCGCGATCTACGTGCGCGATGCGGGCGGTGGCGGCACCGGCAAGCGGCTCACCAGCGAAAAGGGCTTCTATTACGGGCCGAAGTTCTCGCCCGACGGCCGCCGCATCGTGTATTCGAAATCCGGTGGCGGCGGCCTGACCGGTTCGCTGTGGTCGCGCGAGCGCGGCATCTACGTGATGCCGTCCGACGGCGGCACGCCGGTGCGCGTGGCCGATGAAGGCGACTCGCCGCAGTTCTCGAGCGACGGCACGCGCATCTACTTCCTCACCGGCGGCGGGCTGAAGAAGAAGCTGATGTCGGTCGGCCTGCACGGCGAGGAGCCGCGCGAGGTGTTCGACCTCAAGTACGTCGACAGCGTGAGCGTCTCGCCCGACGGCAAGTGGGTCGCGTTCACCGAGCTGTTCAACGCCTATGTCGCGCCGCTGGTGGAAACCGGCAAGCCCGTCGAGCTCAACAAGGACAGCAAGGCGATGCCGGTGCGTGCGGTCAGCGCCGACATCGGCAGCTACCTGCACTGGGCGGCCGATTCGAACTCGTTGCACTGGATGGTCGGCGAACGTTACCACTCGCGTGCGCTGAACCAGGCGTTCGCGTTCCTGCCCGGCGCGCCGAGCGAGCTGCCCAAACCTACCCACGAAGGCGGCGTGCCGGTCGGTTTGACCGTCAACGTCGACACGCCGAAAGACGTGGTCGCATTCACCAATGCACGCATCGTCACCATGCGCGATGCGGAGAACACGCAGGAAGTGATCGAGAACGGCACGCTCGTCGTGCGTGGCGACCGCATCGAAGCGGTGGGCGCGAATGTCGCGGTGCCGGGCGGCGCGCGCGTGATCGATGCGAAGGGCAAGACGATCGTGCCGGGCTACGTCGATGCACACGCGCATGCCGCGCATTTCGGCCGCGGCGTGGTGCCGCAGCAGAACTGGGCGTATTACGCGAACCTCGCATTCGGCATCACCACGATGCACGACCCCTCCGCCACCAGCGAGTTCGTGTTCTCGGAAAGCGAATTGCACAAAGCCGGCAAGATGGTCGGCCCGCGCGTGTTCTCCACCGGCACGATCCTCTACGGCGCCGACGGCGACTTCAAGGCGGTGGTGAACTCGCTGGACGATGCGCGTAGCCACCTGCGCCGCATGAAGGCGCAGGGTGCGTTCTCGGTGAAGAGCTACAACCAGCCGCGCCGCGACCAGCGCCAGCAGATCAACCAGGCGGCGCGCGAGCTGAACATGCTGGTGGTGGAAGAAGGCGGCTCGACGTTCCACCACAACATGACGATGGTGCTCGACGGCGCCACCGGCATCGAGCACAACATCCCGATCGCGCCGCTGTACAAGGACGTGATCGGCCTGTGGTCGCAGACCGACGTGCGCAACACGCCGACGCTGGTGGTGAGCTATGGCGGGCTGTCGGGCGAGTACTGGTGGTATGCGCGCGACAACGTGTGGGAGGACAAGAAGCTCAACCGCTTCTTCCCGCGGGAAACGCTGGATGCGCGCGCGATCCGCCGCGAGACCGCGCCGGACTGGGACTACTACCACGTCGAAGTGGCGAAGACCGCCAAGACGCTGCGCGATGCCGGCATCAAGATCCAGGTCGGCGGCCATGGCCAGCTGCAGGGCCTGAGCCCGAACTGGGAAACCTGGATGCTCACCCAGGGCGGCTTCTCGAACTTCGAAGCGCTGCGTGCGGCGACATTCGATGGTGCCGACTACCTGGGCCTGTCCAAGCAGCTCGGCTCGCTGGAAGTCGGCAAGCAGGCCGACCTCGTCGTGCTCAACACGAACCCGCTGGAGAACATCCGCTCGACGATCGACACCCGTTACGTGATGGTCGACGGGCGCCTGTTCGATGTGGACGCGGACATGGCCGAGGTCGGTCATCGCAAGGAGAAGGCGCCGAACTTCTACTGGCAGCGCCACCGCGACGGGCAGGTGTTCGGGCAGGAGTACGGCCCGACCGCCGTGTGCCATTGCCCGAAGGGCCATGGCGCCCACACGCACGCGGCGAACACGCACGACTGACGACAAAAACGCCAGGCCCGCACGATGCGGGCCCGGCGGCGTGCGGCCGGCGCCGGCGTACGCGACACGCGTTCAGCGAATTCACGATCGGCCCATGCCCGGGTTCTTAGGCTGAAGGCGAACCGAGACGAGGCCCCGCCATGCCCAACCGCTATTACCTCCGGCTTCCCGATGGCGCCCGTGCCCGCGGCACGGACCCGGAACTGTCGTTCACCGCCCAGGGTGCCGAAGCATTCGCCGAACAACTGCAGCGCGCGCTGCGCGAGGACACTCTGTTCGAGCGCTGGCGCGCGAAGCAGGACGACCCGGACGATGTCGATCGCGCGCTTGGCGCGACAGACCCTGCCGCGGTCGTACAGGGCCATCAGGACGATCTGACGATCAACCTCGTCGCCACCACGTCGATCCCCGGCACCGTGCTCAAGCAGCGCCTGCGCCTGCTGGCGGGCACGCATTGGGAACTGCGCGACGTTACAGCGGCCTGAGCGGCGCCACCCGCTGCATACGCGGCCTGACGACCGGCAGGCTCGTTGAGGTCGGTTGCCGGTAATCCGCGATAGCGGCCGTGCATGCGTCGATCGCTTGATCCTGCTGTAGCAACGGGTGCCGTGCAGCCGGCGCCTCCAGTGCATCACGGTCGCAGATGCGCACTTCCGAACGCGACGCTTGGCGCATGCGGATGATTCATGCGGCGGCTCGCCAATAGGTGCCTGCATCCCGACGCGTATGCCGGCACTGGGCATCAAGCCTGCAGCGCGGCCGCGTGGTGCGCGATGTGCTCGCCTATGAAACTCGCGATGAAGTAATAGCTGTGATCATAGCCGGGCTGCATGCGCAGCTGCAGCGGGTGGTTTGCACGCGTGCAGGCCTCGCGCAGTCGCTCGGGTTGCAACTGCGTGGCCAGGAAGTCATCCGCTTCGCCTTGGTCGATCAGCAGCGGCAGGCGTTCGCCTGCATTGGCGACCAGCTCGCACGCATCCCACTCGCGCCATGCGGCGCGGTCGTCGCCGAGATACGCGGCAAATGCTTTCTCGCCCCAGGGCACGCTGGAAGGCGCGACGATCGGCGAGAACGCCGACACGCTGCGGTACTGTCCGGGATTGCGAAGCGCGAGCACGAGCGCGCCGTGGCCACCCATCGAATGGCCGCTGATGCCGCGCGCATCGCTTGCCGGGAACTGCGATTCGATCAGCGTCGGCAGCTCATGCACCACGTAATCGTGCATGCGGTAATGCGCGTCCCACGGCGCCTGCGTCGCGTCGAGATAGAAGCCCGCGCCGATGCCGAGATCAAAGCCGTCGGCATCCGGCACGCCCGCGCCGCGCGGGCTGGTATCAGGGCACACAAGGATCAATCCATGCTCGGCCGCATACCGCTGCGCGCCGGCCTTGTTGATGAAGTTCTGCTCCGTGCACGTAAGGCCCGAAAGCCAGTACAGCACAGGGCAATCGCGCTGGCGCACCTGCGGTGGCAGGTACACGCCAATGCGTGCGCTCGTGCCCAGCGTGGTCGAGTCGTGCTCCCACACTTCCTGCAAACCGCCAAAGCACAGGTGCGATTCAATGCGCTGCA
>CADCUA010000605.1 GCA_902805755.1 uncultured Lysobacter sp. | reverse complement strand
CTGCGCGGGTTCGGGGTGAAATCCACCGACACCCGCCCCAGCGGGTAGGACCGCGACATCGGCGCGCCCATCGTGGCGACGCTGTCCATCTCCAGCCGCGAATAGCCCAGGTCGACGCGTGCATCCAGGCGTCGGCGGTCAATCGTGGCTGAAACGTAAGCATCCTGCTGGGTGTAATCCGAAATGCGTCCCGGCAGGCTGAACCGGACGTCCTTTGCCTCCGCTGCCGCGCCCACCGTGAGCCACGGTTTGACGTCACGCAGCAAGCGCGCGGCGCCGCTGTACTGGTTCGTATTGAACGCTTCGTTTTCTTCCGCGTAGCTGTCCAGGTAGCGCAGGTCGAGCTGGCCACGCATGGCCGGCCCGAAGCGCGCGTAGAACGTCGGGCCCGCGCTGAGCACGTTGACCTGTTGCAGGTTATCCGGCGAGAACGCTTCGAACTCGTTGATCGGCTGCACGCTCAGGTAGTCGTTGACCACGAAGTCCACGCGCTGTGGCACCACGGCCCAGAGCAGCTGTCCGGACAGCCTGCCGCGGACCTGGTCATTGAACGTGCCGCTGACGTAGGTGCGGTACTCGGCCGAACCCTGCGCGGACAACTTCACCGATCCGCCATTCTGCTCGGCCGAAAACCACAGCCGCGGCGAGATGACGGTGTCGCTGACCGGGTCCGCGTCGCGCAGCGCGATGTTGTCGCTGTGCTGCGCGGCCAGGCCGGCCTCGTATTCGACGTCGAAGGCGCGAGAGTTGCCAGGCATCACGGACAGCAGGGCCACGCAGAGGGTCGCTTTCGCCAGGCCGGCTGGGGGGGTGCGGTAGTTCACGGTCTCCCGTCCTTCATTCATTGGCATCGCCTCATACGTCTTCGTTGAAGACGACGCCCGCGAACTTGGCCGGATCGAAATTCGCCGCAGCGCGGGCGATGTCCTCAGCAGTGTCGTGGCCATAGCCGGCCACCAGAACCACCACATCGGCGATCTCGGCCAGGATTCGGGCGTCGGGTGCACCGCGCACGGCCGGACCATCCAGGAACAGGTAGCGGTCCGGATAACGGCTGCGCAGGGAGTCGATCAGCAGGCGCATGCGGAACGAGGAGAAATACTCCGAGTGACGCGTGGGCTTGCCGCCGGTCGGAATCAGGCGCAGGCGCGGGATGCCGGTTTCGTACAGGATGTCCGAGACCGAGGTCGCCGGATTATCCAGGTAGCTCAGCAGGCCGCCGCGGCTGGGTTCGACGCGCATCGTCTGGTGCTGCGAGGGCGTGCGCAGGTCGCAATCCACGAGCACCGCGCTCTTGGATTCGTCGAATGCGAACGCCGCCGCGATGTTGCGCGCCACGAAGCTGCCGCCACTGCCGGCACTGACCGGCACCACCAGCGTCACGATGTTGTTGTCGCCTGCGATGGCCAGCAGGCGCGTGCGGATGTCACGGAACGCGTCGACCTGCGGCAGGCCCATGTCGTCCGCGGAGATGACCGCGCGCTCGCGCAGATGGGCCGGCGTCAGCGCCGTGTGTTCCTGCGTGCGGGTCAGCGGACGGTCGGGCGTGACATGCTCGACCACGCGATCTTCGGTTTTCGAGAGAGTGTCAGGGCTGATCATGTTCACGGCCTATCGAAGGATCATTGCAAGGGCATAGGCGACCGGGACCGCCAGCAGCAGGGGCACCGTCCATCGCGACTTGCGGTCGACCGCAGTGGCACCGGATCCGCCTGCCGTGGCGTAGCCGCCATGGCGCGGCCCCGGACCGGCGGGGATCGTGCCGAGTACCGGCAGACCCGAAACCGTCTCGATCTGCGAAGCCGTGCGTACGCGGGGATCGAAGCGCACCCAGCCGAACAGCAGCAGCAGCGGCGCGGCGACGGCGAGCGCGAGGCCACCCGTTGCGAAGTGGGTCAGGCTGACGCCTTCCGAGCGCACCGGCAGGTTCGCCGGTTCCTGCACGCGGAAGTTCAGGCCGCCCTTCTGCGCGTCCAGGTTCATGGCCAGGCGTGCGTTCTCGCGGCGCTCGGCCAGGTCCTGGTACAGGGTGCGGTTGAGCTCGAAATTGCGGGTCAGGTTCGCCAGCTCGCCGCCAAGTGTTGCGACGCGCGTCAGACGGTCGAGTTCTTCCTTGATCAGCCGCTGGCCCACCGACAGACGCGAGGCCGAAGCCGAGCGCATGCCTGCCGCTTCCGCCGCCTGGGTGCGGACGCCGGTGTACTCAGGGCTCATCGCTGCCGAAGCCGCGGTGCCAACAGCCGGACCACCACCACTACGCAACTGCCGTTCGGCCGCAGCGATCTGGTTGTTGATCGCCCGCATATCCGGATGCTGGGCCGTGACGGTGCCGGAGAGCTTGTCGCGCTCGGCATACAGCGTGTTGAGCTGACCGCGCAGTGCATTCGGACGAGCCTGGGTCACCGCCATACGGCTTTCACGTGCGAGGTGCGACTGCCATGCGCCGGCGCGGGAGCTCTGGTCGGCGTAATCCATCATCGAGCGGTCCAGCTCGGTGCGCAGCGTGGTGATGCGACGGGTGACGTCTTCCTGATCGCCCATCATCACTTCCGGATGCGCCTTGCGGTACGCCGCCAGCTTGTTTTCCGCATCGGTCAGACGCTTGTGGTAGTCCTTGACCTGCGAATCCAGGAAGGTGAATGCCGCGCGGCTTTCACGTTCTTCCGTGCGATGGCTTTCCTCGATGATCAGCTGGGCGAAGCGCTGGGTGATCTTCTGCGCGCGCTGCGGATCGGAGTCGGTGTAGCTGATCTTGACGAGCTTGGGGTTGTCGTCCGGACTTTCGATCTCGGTGCTGGCCGTGATCTGGTCGATCAGCTGCAGCTTCTCGATCGGGTCCATGTCCTTCTGGTACCAGCCACCGGTCTTGAGGATGTCCTCCATGACGCGGCTGCTGAACGCGACCTGCCGTGCAACACCCGCACGGTCGATGACGTTGGCCGCGTTGTTGGAGGGTGCCGTGCGGCCCTTGAGCAAGGGCTCGATGTTGCTCGCCTCCTCGACCAGCATCGTGGTCGAGGACGTGAACTGTTTCGGCGCATCCCAGCCGATGAGCAGCGCCAGCAGGGCGATCGTCGCGAAGACGGCCGCGAGCCAGAAGGAGCGCCGCTTGGCCTCCTTCGCAACAACGGGGAGCATGGTCACCGCCGCCGGCAAACGGCTTTGCGGTGCACGCCATTCGACGATTTGGTTATTCACGGCTGAATCCCTCAGAGCACGCGTTCCGGAACGGTGATGACGTCGCCCGGCGCGACTTTGTAATTGGTCGACAGGTCACCGCTGTTGAGCACGCTGTCCAGACGGACCTGGTACGTGCCGGTGCTCTCACCCGCCTTGCGGTACAGGTTGGAGCGGTCCGGGGCGGCGAACTCGGTGATGCCACCGGCGGCCAGCACGGCGTCGAGCACGGTCATGCCCTGGCGGTACGGGATCGAAACCGGCGTGCGCACCGCACCGGTGACGCGGACGCGGGACAGGTACTCGTGGCTGCGCAGTTCGGTCAGCACGACGGTGACCTGCGGGTCGACCACGAAGGTCTTGAGCTTGCCCTTGATCTCGTCCGCGACTTCGGTCGGCGAACGGCCGCCGGCCATGACGTCGCCGACCAGCGGGACCGAGATCATGCCGTCGGGGCGAACCGGAGCCTTGACGCTCAGGTCCGGGTTGCGCCACACGGAGACCTGGACTTCATCGTCAACGCCGATCTTGTAGGCGTCGACCACGGCGGATTCGGCAGGCGGTGCACCGGCGGTACCCGTGCCGGTGGTGGCGCAGGCCGAGAGCAGGGCGGTGAGAGAGAGAGCAACGAGGCCGGAGCATTTCATGTTGGGTTTCCTATCCGACATTTTGGGGGTGTCCGCATCAATGAACGCGGACGGTGGGTGCAGCCGGCCATAAACCGGCAGTTTGTGACGCGATCAGACGCCGTAGAACGGGCGGTACCACTCGACGAAGCGGCGGATGCCTTCCTCGATCGTCGTTGACGGCGAATAGCCGGTATCGCGCTGCAGTGCGGAGACATCGGCGCACGTGTCCGGCACGTCACCGGGCTGCAGTGGAAGCAGGCGCAGTTCCGCCTTGCGCCCCAAGCACTGTTCGAGGACTTCGATGTAGCGCAGCAGTTCCACCGGCTGATGGTTGCCGATGTTGTAGACGCGGTACGGGGCACTGGACGTCGCGGGCGACGGCTGCATCGGGTCGTACGTGGGGTCGGGACCCGGCACGCGGTCCAGCGTGCGGATGACGCCTTCGACGATGTCGTCGACGAAGGTGAAATCGCGCGAATGCCGACCGTTGTTGAACACGTCGATCGGCTTGCCTTCCAGGATGTTGCGCGTGAACAGGAACAGCGCCATGTCCGGGCGGCCCCACGGGCCATACACGGTGAAAAACCGCAGGCCGGTGGTGGGCAGGTTGAACAGATGGCTGTACGTGTGCGCCATCAGTTCGTTCGACTTCTTGCTCGCCGCGTACAGGCTCACCGGGTGGTCGACGCTGTCTTCGACCGCGAACGGCAGCTTCTTGTTCGACCCGTACACCGAGCTCGAAGACGCGTACACCAGGTGCTCGACGCCGCGGTGCCGGCAGGCTTCCAGGATGTTGAGGAAGCCGACGATGTTCGCGTCGATGTACGCGCGCGGGTTCTCCAGCGAATAGCGCACGCCGGCCTGTGCCGCGAGGTTGACCACGCGCTGCGGCTCGAAGTCCGCAAACGCCTGTTCGACGGCGTCGCGATCCTCCAGCGAGCCGCGCACGAAGCGGAAACGCTCGTGCGGCAGCAGACGCGCCAGGCGCGCCTCCTTCAGCGTCGGATCGTAGTAGTCGTTGAGGTTGTCGAAACCCAGCACCTCGTCGCCGCGTTCGAGCAGGCGTTCGCTGAGATTGGATCCGATGAAGCCGGCCGCGCCGGTAACTAGAACGCGCATCGTGTCGAGGCCCGGTTGGTTTACAGGCAGCCGTCGACGGTCTCGCGCGGCAGGGCGCGCTTGACGTCGAACACGATGGCTTTGTCGTTGCCGAAGCGGCGCACGCCTTCAGCGCCCATCGCGATGAAGTCGCGGTGCGGCACGGCGATGATCACCGCGTCATAGACGCCGTGTTCCGGCGATTCCACGAGGCTGATGCCGTACTCGTGCTCGGCGAGGCGGCCGTTGACCCACGGATCGTGCACATCGACTTCAACATTGAAGCTCTTGAGCTCGTTGATGATGTCGACCACCTTCGTGTTGCGCAGGTCCGGGCAGTTCTCCTTGAACGCCAGGCCCAGCACCAGCGCGCGTGCGCCGTTCGGACGGCGGCGCTCGGACATCAGCCGCACCACACGGCCGGCCACGTGCGCGCCCATGCAGTCGTTGACGCGACGGCCGGCCAGGATCATCTCGGGGTGGTAGCCGATCTGCTGCGCCTTGTGCGTCAGGTAGTACGGATCCACGCCGATGCAGTGACCACCGACCAGGCCCGGAC
>CADCUA010000604.1 GCA_902805755.1 uncultured Lysobacter sp. | reverse complement strand
ATCTGTCCAGCCACGGCGGTGCATAAGCCCGCCCTTAAAATGCACCGATGAACAGCTCCATTCCGTGTGGTAGACCGCTTTCCATCCGCAGCTTGCTGCAGGACGCGCGCGCGCGAATCGACAGCGTCGACGCCGAACTGCTGCTCATGCACGCGCTCGGTGTCGCGCGCACGCGTCTGTTCACGCATGCGGACGCACCGGTCGCGCCCGGGTCCGCTGAGCATTTCGCCGCGCTGGTGCAGCGCCGCGTCGCCGGAGAGCCGGTCGCCTACCTCGTCGGGTGCCGTGGCTTCTGGAGCTTCGACCTGGAGGTCACGCCGGCAACGCTGATTCCACGTCCGGAGACCGAGCTGCTGGTCGAGCTCGCACTTCAGCGCATCCCCGTCGACCGGCCGGTCGCTGTCGCCGATCTAGGAACCGGAAGCGGCGCGATCGCGCTCGCGATCGCCAACGAGCGGCTTCGAGCGCAGGTGGTCGCGACCGATGCTAGCCAGGCCGCACTGGAAGTCGCCAAGCGCAACGCGGCGCGGCTGGGTATCGGCAATGTCGAGTTCCGGCTGGGCGACTGGTGCGCAGCGCTTGATCGCAGGCGGTTCGACCTGATCGCAAGCAATCCTCCCTATATCGCCAGCGGCGACATGCATCTGCGCGAGGGCGACCTGCGTTTCGAACCGACTGCCGCGCTGGCCTCCGGTCCGGATGGCCTCGATGCGATCCGTGCGATTGCCGCACAGGCGCCGGGTCATCTGCTGCCGGGCGGTTGGCTGCTGGTCGAACACGGGTGGGAGCAGGGCCCGGCCGTGCGCGCGGTGTTTACCGCCGCCGGGTTCGGGCAGGTCGCGACTGTGCGTGACCTTGAGCAGCGCGACCGCGTCACGCTCGGCTGCACGGCCGCTTGATCGCTCCGGTCAGCACGCGACATGCCGCGAATCCCGTGGCTTGGCGGCATTGCTAGACTGCCGCTCTATTTCGCGGAGGCCTCCCATGCGCACGCTCTATCCGGACATCGAACCGTTCGACAGCGGCACGCTCCAGGTCGATGACCGGCACACGCTCTACTACGAGCAGTGCGGCAACCCGCAGGGCAAGCCGGTCGTGCTGCTGCATGGCGGCCCCGGCGCCGGCTGCAGCCCGAAGATGCGGCGCTTCCACGATCCGGCGAAGTACCGCATCGTCCTGTTCGACCAGCGCGGCGCGGGTCGGTCCACGCCGCATGCCGACCTCGTCGACAACACGACCTGGCATCTCGTCTCCGACATCGAAAAGCTGCGCGAAAAGCTCGACATCGACCGTTGGCAGGTGTTCGGCGGCTCATGGGGATCGACGCTCGCGCTGGCCTATGCGCAAGCCCATCCCGAGCGCGTGCGTGAACTGGTCCTGCGCGGCATCTTCATGCTGCGTCGCTGGGAGCTGGAATGGTTCTACCAGGAAGGCGCCTCGCGGCTGTTCCCGGAGGCGTGGGAGCATTACCTGGGCGCGATTCCCGTGGTCGAGCGCCATGACCTCATCAGCGCGTTCCATCGTCGCCTGACGTCCGATGACCACGCGGTACGGCTTGCGGCGGCACGCGCGTGGAGCATCTGGGAAGGCGCGACCAGCTTCCTGCACGTCGACCCGAACTTCGTCGCCGACCACGAAGATGCGGAGTTCGCGCTCGCGTTCGCGCGCATCGAGAACCATTACTTCGTCAACAGCGGTTTCTTCGAGGTGGACGACCAGCTGCTGCGCGACGTCGGCCGGATCGCCGGCATCCCCGGCG
>CADCUA010000603.1 GCA_902805755.1 uncultured Lysobacter sp. | reverse complement strand
GACGCTCTTCCGATCTCATCGCGCGTTCTGCACCGAACTCGATCTCGACCCCGACGCCGTGCTCGGCGAACGCCTGCAGGCGCTTCAGGCGCTGGTACGCGACGCTCGTGCATCGACGCGCGCGCTGGACTGGCAGGCCGAAGTACTGGGGCAGGGCGAACTGCTCTCCTCGACCATCGGTGCAGCGTATCTGCATGCGCAGGGCCTGGATTTCGGTTGGTGCGATGCGCGCGAGTGGCTGGAAGCGGTGTCGCTGCCGAACGCGAGCGAGTGGGCGCAGCGCCTGTCGGTGAACTGCCGGCATGACGGCGACGGCGCGACGCGCGAACGCTTCGCCGCGCAACCTGCGCGCATGCTGATCACGCAGGGCTTCATCGCACGCCATCGCGATGGCGGCAGCGCGATCCTCGGGCGCGGCGGCTCGGATACATCGGCGGCCTATTTCGGTGCACTGCTGGGCGCACGACGCGTGGAGATCTGGACCGATGTGCCCGGCATGTTCAGCGCGAATCCGCGCGAAGTGCCGGACGCACGCCTGCTCGCGCGGCTGGATTACGCCGAGGCGCAGGAAATCGCGACCACCGGTGCGAAAGTGCTGCACCCGCGTTCCATCGCCCCATGCCGCGATGGCAACGTGCCGATGGCGATCCTCGACACCGAACGCCCGGACCTGCCCGGCACGCGCATCGACGCGAGCGCGGCGACCGTGCCCGGCGTCAAGGCGATCAGCCGCCGCAACGGCATCGTGCTGGTGTCGATGGAAAGCATCGGCATGTGGCAGCAGGTGGGCTTTCTCGCCGACGTGTTCGAACGCTTCAAGCGCCACGGCCTGTCGGTCGACCTCATCGGCTCGTCGGAAACGAACGTCACCGTCTCGCTCGATCCCAGCGAGAACCTCGTCACCAGCAACGTGCTCGAAGCCCTGAGCGCGGACCTGTCGGAGGTCTGCCGCGTCAAGGTCATCGCGCCGTGCGCGGCGATCACGCTGGTCGGCCGCGGCATGCGCTCGCTGCTGCACAAGCTGTCGGATGTGTGGGCGACGTTCGGCGAGGAGCGCGTGCACCTGATCTCGCAGTCCTCGAACGATCTCAACCTCACGTTCGTGATCGACGAGGCCGATGCCGACGGTCTGCTGCCGCAGCTGCATGCGGAGCTGATCCGCGGTGGCGCGATGCCGGTGCAGGTGGCGGGCGTGTTCGGACCGAGCTGGCGCGAGATCGTGCACGGCCGCACGCCGCGCATGACGCCGTGGTGGCATGCACGGCGCGAAGTGCTGCTGCAGGCGGCGCAGGCCGGAACGCCGCGTTATGTGTATGACCTCGCGACGGTTCGCGATCGCGCACGCACGCTGGCCGGCACGGCGGCGGTCGATCGCTGCTTCTATGCGATGAAGGCGAACGCGCATGCCTCGATCCTGCGCACGCTGGTCGAGGAAGGCTTCGGGCTGGAGTGCGTGTCGCTGGCCGAACTGGACCGCGTGGCGCAGGTGCTGCCGGAGCTGCCGGCGTCGCGCGTGCTGTTCACGCCGAGCTTCGCGCCGCGCCGCGAGTACGAGATCGCATTCGAGCGCGGCGTCACCGTCACGCTCGACAACATCGAAGCGCTGCAGCGCTGGCCGGACGTGTTCCGTGGCCGCACGCTGTGGCTGCGGCTGGACCTGGGCCGCGGCGAAGGCCATCACGAGAAGGTGCGCACCGGCGGGGTCGCGGCAAAGTTCGGCCTGCCGCTCGCGCGCTTCGATGCGTTCCTGTCCGAAGCGCG
>CADCUA010000602.1 GCA_902805755.1 uncultured Lysobacter sp. | reverse complement strand
GGGCAGGCGGTGGTCCGCGTGTCGGACAACGGCGTCGGCATCAGCCCGCAGCTTCTTCCGGGCATCTTCGAGCTGTTCACGCAGGCCGAACGCACGCCCGACCGCGCGCAGGGCGGGCTCGGCATCGGTCTGGCGCTGGTGCGCAGCCTCCTGCGTCTGCATGGGGGCACGGTCGAAGCTGACAGCGGCGGCATCAACCGCGGCAGCACGTTCACGGTGCGCTTGCCGCTCGTCGCCCGCCAGGCGAGCCGGCAACCGGAACGCGCCTCCGAAGATCGCGCGTCCCGCAAATTCCGCATTTTGGTGGTGGACGACAATCGCGACGCTGCCGACACCCTGGCCGAGCTGCTCGGCCTGTTCGGGCATGAGGTCGCCACCGCGCCGGACGCCGCGACCGCGCTGAAGACTGCGGCGACCGGCCATTGGGATGCATACATCCTCGACATCGGCCTGCCGGACATGACCGGCTTCGAGCTGGCCGAGCGCCTGAAGGGCGGGCCCGCGAACCCGGATGCGATGTTCATCGCGCTGACCGGCTACGGACAGGCACACGACCGCGTGATCTCGAAGGCGGCCGGGTTCGACCACCACATGGTCAAGCCGCCGGACATTTCGAAGCTGACATCGGTGCTTGAGGGTCGTGCCACTTGAGAGCAGCGACGCCCGCTTCTGGCCGATAGCGAACATGGTCAATGAAGGCGACGCGGTGAGCGCGGACCGGTACGCGTGATCCAAAGCACGGCTCAGAGCCGCTTTTCTCTTGGCGCTGCGATAAAGGCAACTCTGATCGCTGTTGTTCGATGATCCCGCGCTTCAACCGCCCCGGCCGCCTTGCGTCGACGGCGTCGGCGTGGGCTTCCAATCCCCGAACAGGAACATCAGCGCCCCGGGCAGCCGCTTCTCCCACGCGGGCTCGTTGTGCTCGGCCTGCGGATCGATCACCACCTTCAGGTCCGTGTCGTCGTAGCCGGCGGCACGGAAGTTCGCCTCGACCTGACGGACCAGGCCGATCACGCGTTCGCTGACTTCAGCGTCGCCGATCTCCTTGCCGCCGAAGCCCATGAACACCTTGCGCGGCATCGCGGTGAGCGGGCTGGTGTCGCGCACCAGCTGGCCCATGCCGATCCACAGCACCGGGCTTTCGATCAGCGCATAGCCGAACGTGTGGGGCCGCGCGAGCAGCGCGTACAGGCTGGCGATGCCGCCGTACGACGAACCGCCGATGCCGGTGTTGGGCTGGCCGGTGAGCGTGCGGTAGCGGCCGTCCACCAGCGGCATGACCTCCTTGCTCATGAAGTCGGGGAACCGCTTGCCGGCCGGCTCGGCCATGTCGGCGTCGCCGATGAAGTCCTTGTACGGCAGGTACTCGTGCCCACGCGCCGCGCCGGCGTGGTCGACGCCGACGACAATCAGCGGTGGAATCTTGCTGTCCGCTACGAGCTGCCGCACGGTTTCGTCCACGCCCCATTCGCGGCGGCTGACATCGCTCAGGCAGGCATCGAACACGTTCTGCCCGTCGAGCATGTACAGCACCGGATAGCGGCGCTCGGTGTTCGCGGCGTCGCCGTAACCGGCGGGCAGCAGCACGCGGATGGTGCGCTCGTTGCCGAAGATCGCGCTCTTGAGCGTGTGCAGGCGCAGGTCGCCGGTGGCGGTCGACTTGCATGGCGCCGCCGCGTCGGCGTGTGCGGGGGCCGCACAGGTGAGCAACAGGCCGGCGCTCAGTGCGAGGCAGGGCAGGATCGATCGCATCTGGAGTGCTCCGGAATTACGGCAAGGTCAGAGGGTGGGGAGCAGCGGCCGCGGGATGCGCCGGGCTTGCGTTGGCGCAGGCGCGCCGTTTGCAGGCTCTGCCTTCGCATCCTGGCCCATACGCATGTGCGTTGCATGGGCCGGAAGTCGCGTGGAATGCAGCGGTCAAAGCAGGGGGCAGAGTCGCTTTTTTCTTGGCGCTACGAGAAAGGCGACTCTGATCCCTGGTGTTGCTTCAAACCCCTCCATCGCCCCACGCATTCAACCGCTACCGGCGCACGCATCGATCCGCTAGCCTGCGCACCGTCGCGACCCCGCAGTGGACTCCGCCGCATGCGCATTCCCATCTTCCAGCTCGATGCATTCGCGACGCGGCGCCTCACGGGCAATCCCGCGGCGGTCATGCTGCTCGATCATTTCCTGGACGACGCGCTGATGCAGGCGCTGGCGGCGGAGAACAATCTGTCGGAGACGGCGTTCATCGTGCCGGAGGCGGGCGAGTACCGCGTGCGGTGGTTCACGCCGGCGGTCGAGGTGCCGCTGTGCGGCCACGCCACGCTCGCGAGCGCGGCGGTGGTGATGCAGCGGCTGGAGCCCGCGCGCCGCAGTGTCACGTTCGCATCGGCGAGCGGCCCGTTGCGCGTCGAGCGCACGGCGTCGGGCTACTGCATGGACTTTCCGGCGCGCGCATCGGTCGAAGTCGTGCCTCCCGCAGGCCTGGTGCGTGCATTGGGCGTTGCCCCCGTCGAGGTGCATGCCGACGCCTCCAATTACCTGGTCGTGCTGCCAAGCGCGCGTTGCGTGCAGGCGCTCACGCCGGACATCCCGGCCTTCATCGAGCTGGACCGCACCGGGGTGGTGGTCACTGCACGTGGCGACGCACCCTACGACTTCACCAGCCGCTACTTCGCGCCGGCCAAGGGTGTTCCCGAAGACCCGGTCACCGGCGGCGCGCACTGCGGGCTCGCGCCGTTCTGGGCGCCACGGCTGGGCAAGACGGAGTTCCGTGCCTGGCAGGCGTCGCGTCGCGGCGGCGAGGTCGTCTGCCGCATCAAAGGCGACCGCGTCGAGCTCGAAGGCGCGTGCGTGTTCTACATGGAAGGCACCGTCGAGCTATGACGCGCTATGCAGGCTCGTGCCATTGCGGCGCCGTGCAGTTCGAGGTGGACGCGGTGATCACCGAGGTCACCACCTGCGACTGCTCGCTGTGCACGCAGCGCAATGCGGTGATGGCGAAGGTGCCCGAGGCGGCGTTGACCGTCGTGCAGGGTGCGGAACGCCTCACGCTCTACCAGTGGAATACACGACGCGCGATGCACTACTTCTGCGACCGCTGCGGGATCTACGTATTCCACCGCAAGCGCGCCGCACCCGATCACTACGGCGTCAACGTGTTCTGCCTTGCAGGGTTCGACCCGCAGTCGGTGCCCGTGCGTGCGACGGAAGGCCTCGGCATGTCGATCGAGGATCCGCTGGCACGACCGGAGTGGCCGGGGCCGAGGACCTGACTGCAGCAGCCGTAACGGCTGGCGTAACCGGAGGCGAAGGCGGTCAAGTCGGCTGACCGTCTCCGACGGCTTGTTGCTCGCATGGCCGCCAAGCGTGCCCGGTTATCCTCGGCGCATGTTCTCGATCATCCTCTACGTCGTCGGCTCGCTGATGCACTTCTACGTCGCGGACCGCCTCCGCCGCGCCGCGTTCCTGCGCGAGCGCGTGCGGCCGCGGGCGTGGTGGTTTGGCGCTGTGCTCATCTGGCTCGTCTACGTCGCGGGCGTGCGGATCGGCGACGAGGCGCTGGACTGGCGCTGGTGGCCGGGCCAGTTCGCGATGACGTGGCTCGGGCTGCTGTTCGTGATGACGATGTGCCTGCTCGTGGCCGACGTGCTCACCGGCTTCGGCGTGTGGCTGCGCCGCCACCGGCCGGCGTTGATCGGCATTGCAGCGATCGCCGGCGTGGCCGTGGGCGCGTTCGGCATCTGGCAGGCGGTGCGCGCGCCGCGCGTGGTCGAGTACGAGGTGGTGCTAGCCGAGCTTCCCCGCGCGCTCGACGGCACCGTCCTGGCCATGGTCACCGACCTGCACCTCGGCGCGCAGCGCGGACCGGACTGGATGGCCGCGCGCGTCGAGCAGATCAACGCGCTGTCGCCCGATGCCGTGGTGATGGTCGGCGACCAGGTCGAGGGCGAGCCGGTGCGCAGCGAGTCGCTGCCGGCCGTGCTGCGACGGCTGCAGGCGCCGCTGGGGGTATGGGCGGTGACAGGCAACCACGAGTTCTACGGCGACGTGGCCGAGACGCTCGCGGAGTTCGAAGCCGGTGGCGTGCGCTGGCTGCGCGACGGACACGCGGTGATCGCGCCGGGCCTGGTGTTTACAGGCATCGACGACATCGGCCGTGCGATGCGTCGCGGTGACGACTTCGCGCCCGCGGTCGAGCGCGTGCTCGCGACGCGTCCGGACGGAGCGTCGATACTGCTCGCGCATATCCCGGCGATGCCGGTGATCGAGCAGGCGTCGCGTCAGGGTGTGGACCTCATGCTGTCCGGTCACACGCACAACGGCCAGATCTGGCCGTTCAACCATGCGGTGATGACGCGCTTTCCGCTCGTGGTCGGTGAATACCGCGTCGGGAAAATGACACTGGTCGTCAGCCGCGGCGCCGGCAGTTGGGGGCCGCGCATGCGGCTGTGGAAAGCAGGCGAGATCGTGAAGTTGACGTTGCGTTCGCCACGGTCCTAGCGACAAGGCCTCGGTTTCGTTTTTCTTCGAAATTCAAGAAGCAGCAGGAACGCGTTAACAGAGGCGCGAAAACCAAGAGCACCACAGACAACGATGCACCGAAGCCCCGCAAGTCCACGCCGGTTCAATGGCCGCCCGTTCTGGAGAAGGGCGACCCGAACGTGTGGGGCAGGGCGCACACGACCATCCTGCTGAACGCGGTCGAGCGCGACGACGTCGAGCTTGTCACGCAGATCCTGGCGAGCGAGCTCTGGTCGTCGAAGCAGGGCGGGTTCGCCCACCTGCCTGCGATCATGCCGGTTGCCCATTCGGGCGACATGGTGCGTCTGCTGGTTCGGCACGGCGCCGATATCAACGCGCCCAACCGCAGTGGCGAGACGTGCTTCAACCTCATGACCGCCAAGGGCGGACGCGCCAAGGACCGGGTAGGCACCGTGCGGGCCTTGCTTGAAGCAGGCTTGAAGGTGAGGGTCAACGAGAGCACTGAGCAGTGGCAAGGCTGGTCGCTGGTAAGTGCATTGCGCAGCGACATCCCAGGTTGGCAGGAACTGGGCGACCTGTTGCTTGCCGCGGGTGAAGACATCAACGCCACCATTGGTCAGCCGAAGCGCTTCTCGACGGTTCTGCACCAGGCCGTCAGGAACTGCGATAAACCCCTGGTGGCGTGGCTGCTGAAGAACGGCGCGGATACGCAGAAGAAAGACAGCGAGGAGCGCACGCCCGCCAACATCATCCACGAGCGCCGTCGCAGTGGCCTGCCGACGAATCTCGTCGGATCGTTCAAGCAGGACACCGCGGACATCGAAGCGATGTTGAACAAGCACGAGTACGACAAGAAACCTGGACGCAAGGCCGATGAGGCCAGCGCGCCTGCGACGCAGGGGAAGAACATCTGGAGCACCAAAGGGGGCGGCGGCTAAGCCTCGGGGCCAGGATCACTCGACCGCGGTTCCTGAGTCCTGGCGCCACCCGAAACAAAAAAGGCCCCGCAT
>CADCUA010000601.1 GCA_902805755.1 uncultured Lysobacter sp. | reverse complement strand
TGAGCAAGCAGGGCCCCGGCATCATCACCGCGGCTGATATCAAGACCGATCACAACGTCGAAATCCTCAATGGCGACCACGTGATTGCGCATCTGACGAAGGACACGTCGATCAACATGCGTCTGCGCATCGAGCGCGGCTACGGCTACCAGCCGGCTGCGGCTCGCCGCCGTCCGGACGAGGAAACCCGCGCGATCGGCCGTCTGATGCTCGACGCGTCGTTTTCGCCGGTGCGTCGTGTGGCTTACGCGGTCGAGGCCGCTCGCGTCGAGCAGCGTACCGACCTTGACAAGCTCGTGATCGACATCGAGACGAACGGCACGATCGATGCCGAGGAAGCCGTGCGCACGGCCGCTGACATCCTCACGGATCAGCTGTCGGTGTTCGGCGACTTCACGCACCGCGACCGCGGCGCGGCGAAGCCGGCAGCGAGTGGCGTGGATCCGATCCTGCTGCGCCCGATCGACGATCTGGAGCTCACCGTCCGCTCGGCGAACTGCCTCAAGGCCGAGAGCATCTACTACGTCGGCGATCTGATCCAGAAGACCGAAGTCGAGTTGCTCAAGACTCCGAACCTCGGCAAGAAGTCGCTTACCGAAATCAAGGAAGTGCTTGCCCAGCGTGGTCTATCGCTCGGCATGAAGCTCGAGAACTGGCCGCCGGCGGGCATCGCCTCGCACGGCATGATGGGCTGATGCAGTGATAACGATCCCGCTCCTCACGGCGCGGGATCGGTTTCAAGGCTTTTGAATTAGCCGACGGACCTTGAGGTCCGCGGCGCCGCCAGCGAGGGAATGCTGGTTCGGACCACCCGCAGTCCAATGCAGCAACGCCGGGAAGGCGACAGCGATCTCCAGCAGCTACAGCATTCACTAGGAACTCCAAACATGCGCCACCAGAAATCCGGACGTAAGTTCAGCCGAACCAGTGCCCATCGCGACGCGATGTTCACGAACATGGCGGCCTCCCTTATCAAGCACGGTCTCATCCGTACGACGCTGCCGAAGGCAAAAGAGCTTCGTCGCGTCGCGGAGCCGCTCATTACGCTCGCCAAGACCGACGGTGTGTCGAATCGCCGCCTCGCGTTCGCGCGTCTGCGCGACAAGGAAGCGGTTGGCACGCTGTTCGTTGAGCTCGGCCCGCGTTACCGCGAGCGTCCGGGCGGTTACCTGCGCATCCTCAAGTGCGGTTTCCGCGCTGGCGACAACGCACCGATGGCGTATGTAGAGCTTGTCGACCGCCCGCAAGCGGCTGAGTAAACGCAAAGACGCCCGATGTCTGGGCAAGTGAAGCAAATGCCCCGACTTGTCGGGGCATTTGCATTTTGGATGCTGCACGAGTGGAGCCTGGCCTGTCTCCGGTGTGGACAGGACTGCGCAGCCGGTTTATGTGGTGCGCGTTCGGTTATGTCCGAGGAATTCTTTGCACGCTGCCGAGCAAAACCCTATCGTGCGCGGATGACAAATTCGACTCGCGCGCTCTCCTTCCGCGCCCGGTTCCTGCTGGGCTTCGTGGCCTGCTGTCTCGTGCTGGCCTATGCGTTCTATGCGCAGCTGAAGCTTGGGCTCGAGCCGTGCCCGCTGTGCATCTTTCAGCGGGTTGCGTTCGCAGCAATGGCTGTTGTATTGCTTGTCGGTGGTTTGCATGCCCCGGTCCGGCGCAGCGCTCGCACCCTGTACGGCGTGCTCGCTTTGATCTCCGGAGCCATCGGCATCGCCGTCGCCGGCAACCACGTGCGGCTGCAACATCTCCCGCCGGATCAGG
>CADCUA010000600.1 GCA_902805755.1 uncultured Lysobacter sp. | reverse complement strand
GCAAGCGGATCCGGTCTTTTGCGATCTTCAGCAGCTTGACCGTGATTTCCTCATCGATACGCGCGACGACGATCTGGCCCGAGCGCGCTTCGGTGGTGCGGTGCACGCCGATCAGGTCACCGTCAAAGATGCCTTCGTCGCGCATCGAATCGCCCTTGACCTTGAGCAGATAGTCCGGTGCCGGCGCGAAGAAATTCTTGTCCAGCAAGACGTAAGTGTCCGGATCGATGCCGTCGGCGCCAGCGCCGATCGGCAAGCCAGCCGCCACGTGTCCAAGCACCGGCAACCGGAGGGCATCGTCATTGCTCGCTTGGCGGTTGGATGACTGGCAGATCCGGATCCCGCGTGCCTGCCCAGGCACCCTGCGAATCGCTCCAGCCTGCTCGAGCGCCTGCAGGTGATACTGTGCCGCACGGACGCTGCTGAAGCCGAAAGCCGCCGCGATCTCCGTCTGCGAGGGCGGAACACCGTCGCCTTCGATACGGTCGGTGATCAGTTGGAGGATGGCGCGCTGGGTGTCGGACAAGCTCATGTTGGTAGTAATACTACTAACACACTGCCGGCACAAGTACTGATCACTCGATCAGCGTGAACAGCCCTTCGAGCGACCGTGCCACGGTCTGCCGCCGTACGGCGTCCCGGTCTCCGTCGAAGTGGAACATTTGCGCCTTGGGATATCCGCCACGCCGTTTCCACGCGATCCACACGGTGCCAACGGGCTTTTCGTCAGTGCCGCCGCCGGGTCCGGCGATTCCGGTAACCGCCACGGCGAGGCCCGCGCCCGAATGGACGAGGGCGCCGGACACCATTTCGGTCACCGTCTCCCGACTCACCGCGCCGTGTTGCTCCAACGTATGCGGATTGACGCCCAACAGCGCCTGCTTGGCTTCATAGCTGTAAGCCACCAGGCCGCACTCGAACCAGGACGACGCGCCGGTCACGTCGGTAAGAGTCTTGGCGATCCAGCCGCCAGTGCAGCTCTCGGCAGTGACCACACTCAGTCGCTGCGCCTGCGCTGCCCGCCCGAGACTTTCGGCAAGGCGATGAAGCTCGGGATCGGACAGCTCAGGCATTCGTGCATGTTTCAGTTGGTGATGGATCAGTACATCACACGGAACGTTGCGCCATAGGTGCGCGGTGCGCCGAGGAACGCATTGTAGGAGTTGAACGGGTTGCCGGGCGTCGGCGAGACGTTCTGCAGCGGCGCATCGAAGCCCACCTGTGCATACTCGGTGTCGAACAGGTTCTGCGCCCACAGCTCCACCGCCCAACGGCGGTTGCGTGCACCGAACACCACGCGCGCATTGACCACGGTGTATGCGCTCTGCTGCTTCTCGACGTCCAGGTCAGAGCCCGTGTTGTGCTCCGACATGTACTTCGCGCCGAGGTTGTAGCGCGCGATCAGGTCCTGGCCAAAGCCGTGTTCGTACGTGATCGACGTCGAGCCGGACCAGTACGGCGCAAAGCTGATCTGGCTGCCTGGAAGCTTGTACAGGTTGCCGGCCGGCGCAACGAAATAGGCGCCGGGCACTTCGTCGCCATAGCGCGTGTCGGCATACGTCAGGCCTGCCTGCAGCAGCAACCCACGCGTCGGCTGCCAGAGCATGTCGGTGTCAATGCCCTTGGACACGACCTCGGGAATCGAGCGCACAACGAAACTGGTACCGAGGAAGCTGTTGAGCTGGAAGCCTGAATACGTCTGGTGGAACAGCGTGGCGTTGAGCAGCAGGTCGCCGTCGGCCCACGTGGTCTTCGCGCCGAGCT
>CADCUA010000599.1 GCA_902805755.1 uncultured Lysobacter sp. | reverse complement strand
CCATGGTTATGCAGCCAAGCCCCGGCACAGCAGGGCTCCCTGCCTCGGCTCTGTCGATGACTATACTAGACCGGTCATTTTCACGAGTTTAGTTGCCTTGAGCCTGAAGCAGTGGGAAACCTACTACCGCGGCGGCGCGATCGCGACCTGCCCGACGGCCCCGGATGGCGGCTACGACCAGGAAGTCCGTGCGGCCTGGGTCGATTTCTTTTCCACCCTGCCCATTCGCGCACGCATCCTCGACGTCGGTACGGGCAATGGCGTTGTTGCGCTGATTGCATCGGAAACCGCGAAGGCGCTTGGTCGCGAATGGGAAATCCATGCAACCGACCTCGCCCGCATCGATCCGGTGAAGCATGTGCCGGACGGGGCACGACGCTTCGACGGCATCACGTTCCATCCGGGCGTTGCCACCGAGCGCATGCCATTCGAGGCCGAAAGCTTCGATGCAGTCACCGGGCACTATGCGATCGAATACACGGACACCGCTGCTGCGTTCGTGGAGATGCATCGAGTATTGCGGCCGGGCAGCAGCGCCCAGTTCGTCGTGCATCACGCCGACTCCGCGCTGGTGCGCAGCGCGCGCTTGTCACTGCAGGAAGCCGACGTGGTTTTCGTGGAAACGAAAATCTACCGGCGCCTGCATCGCCTGGTTTCGATGGACCATGTCGTTCCCGGCGCCACCCAGACAGCGGCCGACGAACTGCGCGGTGCAATCCGCGTGTTGAAACAGCGACTGACGGAAGCGCAGCAGGCGGGCGGTGGGCGCATCCTGAGTGTTGCGCTGGATGGAGTGCAGAAGCTGCTCGCCGCGCGCAAGGAAATGAAGTCGGGCGTTGTCGCCCGCGAAGTCGAACGCGCGGAAGAAGAGTTGCGCGCGTCGGTGCGGCGCCTCAAGGATCTGATCGAACACGCACGCACGCCCGAGCAGATGGACGGAATCGAGAGCCAGGCGAGCACCGCCGGCTTCAGCCTCATCGAACGCATTCCCCAGTACCACGCGGGTCGAAACCTGGTCGGGTGGCAACTGATGATGCACCGCGCCTGATTGCGACATGACCCAGTCAAGCCAGCATCTGCTTCAACAGGCATCCCACCTCCATCGCCAGGGTCGGCGTGTCGAGGCGATCGGTATTTTCCAGCAGGCGTTGGCGCAGGATCCTCTGGCGAGCGAAGCCTGGTATGAACTCGGCTATGTGTTCAAAGCCGAAGCCCGATACGACGAGGCACTGCACGCATACGGTCGGGCCCTGGAATCGGGTGTCGCGCGACCGGAAGAAGTCCACCTCAACAGGGGCGTGATCTATTCCGATCACCTGCGCCGCGACGCCGATGCCGAGCGCGAGCTGCGCGCCGCACTGGCTGTCGCGCCCGCCTACATTCCTGCGCTGCTCAACCTCGGCAATCTGTACGAGGAACGCGGTGACCGTGATGCCGCGCTCGGGCCTTACGCCGAAGCCATTGCGCTGGGCGAGGCCGGCCGAGGCGGAACCGATGCGGAGTTATGCCTCGAAGCATTGTCACGCACTGCCAAGCTGCGGCCGCCCGCCGATCTGGCCGACCCGATACTGCAGAAGCTGCACACCGCCGCGTCCGCGCCTGTGAGCGCTACCGTGCGCGCGAACATCCTGTTCGCGCTCGGACAGATATATGACCGGCTCGGCGCATACGACCGCGCGTTCGACGCGTTCGCGAAAGCAAACCGCTGGTTGTTGCGGCAATCGGGACGGGCATACGACCGCACGCATACCGAGCGACTGACCGATGCG
>CADCUA010000598.1 GCA_902805755.1 uncultured Lysobacter sp. | reverse complement strand
GCGCCGCTGCGTACAGCACGACGGCCTGCGCGGCCGGGTCGGGGCGGGTCGGCGCCGGGTCCGGCGGAGCCGAAGGCATCGGCACATCGGCTGCGGCCGCCACCGGTTCCGGATCCGCGTCCGCGACAGACACCGGCGTGTCCACGTCTACCGTCGCGGGCCGCACGCGTTGCAGCGCCCAGTGCAGCGCGGGAGCGAGCAGCGCGAAGGCGGCCGCCGCGAACCAGCGCATGGTGCCGTCGAGCAGGCCGGGCCAGGCCAGCGCGATGACTCCGGCTGCGATCGCGAGTACGGCGAGCGCCACCGACAGCCCGCGCCAGGCGCTGGCTTCTTCGCTCATCAGCGCCGGCCCCTGCCGCGACCACGCACCGCCTTCGCGCTCGAGCCCGTTCCACAGCGGCCACAGCCGCCACAGGCCCAGCAGGCCAAGCCCGACGACCGCGCTCAGTGTCAGTGCCGACGACAGCGTGCCGGTGCGCAGCAGCGAGGCCAGCGGCGCACTCGCCGCCGCACCGAGCAGCACGATCGCCAGCGCCCACAGCGCCAGCAGACTCAGTGCGCTGCGCGATGTGTTGCGCGCGTTGTCCATGCCCGCCACGCCGAGCGCAAGCAGGGGCTGCGAAAGCACGCCGGCCACAAGCGCGATCCAGCCGCCGAGCCCGGTGGCCAGACCCATTCCGGCACCGGCAAGCAGCAGCGCGACCGACGAACTCGCCCTCATGCGCTCAGGCATCCGTGCCCCAGTCGTCCGACATCGGGTCGGCGGCAATGGATGGCGGCAGTTGCAGATGGAACCCGCGCGCGACGAGGTTCTCGCGCACCGCATCCGCGCTGCCCAGGGCCAGCTTGCGGCCCGGGGTCAACGCGACTTCGAGCACGAACTGCAGCGAGCCCAGTTGCAGGCGCACGGGTTCGGGCACACGCGTGAAGTCGTCGCGCTCGGCGAGGAACACGTACGTATCGGCCTTGCGCAGGCTCTTGTAGACGTAGGCTTGCATCGGGATCGGCTCGGAAAAGGCCACGGCTAACGTGACGCCGGCCACAGCATAACGTTCACCACGTCAACGCGCGCCGCCATACGCATGCACGCTCAGTGATAACCCGCATCGGCGCTGACTTTGCCGGCGAACACGCGGTACGACCACCAGGTGTAGCCGAGGATCGCCGGCAGCAGGAACACCATGCCGACCAGCACGAACATCTGCGACGACGGCGGCGACGCGGCCTCCCAGATCGTCAGCCCCGGCGGGATGATGTTCGGCCAGATGCCGAGCACGATGCCGATGAAGCCGAGCACGAAGAAGCTCAGCGTCAGCAGGAACGGCATCGCATCGCGGCCTTCGTGCATCGCCACGCGCCAAAGCGCGAATGCGTTCACCAGCGCGAGCAGCGGCACCGGCGCGAGCCACCAGAAATTCCCGCTTTCGAACCAGCGCGCCATGATGCGCGAGTCCAGGAACGGCAGCCACGTGCTCACCAGGCCCATGAACGCGACCACCACCAGCACCAGCGGCCGCGACATGTGGCGCGCGATGCGCTGCAGCCGGCCTTCGGTCTTGAGGATCAGCCAGGTGCAACCCAGCAGCGCATAACCGAACACCACCGCGACGCCGGTCAGCATCGAGAACGGGCTGAACCACCCGAACGCGCCGCCGACATACTTGCCTTCTTGCAGCGGCATGCCCTCGACCACCGCGCCGAGGATCACGCCCTGCGCGAACGCGGCGAACATCGAGCCGAGCGCGAACGCCGCGCCCCAGAAGCGCTTCTCGCGCGTGGCCTTGAAGCGGAACTCGAACGCCACACCGCGGAAGATCAGCGCGATCAGCATCAGCAGCACCGGCAGGTACAACGCCGACATCATCGTGCTGTAGGCGACCGGGAACGCCGCGAGCAGACTGCTGCCGCCGAGGATCAACCAGGTTTCGTTGCCGTCCCAGATCGGCGCGGCGGTGTTCATCATGTTGTCCAGCTGCTGCTCGTCGCGCGCGAACGGCGCAAGCACGCCGATGCCGAGCACGAAGCCGTCCAGCAGCACGTACATCAGCACCGAGAAGCCGACGAGGAAGAACCAGATGACGGGCAATACGGTGGCCAGGTCCATCAGCGCGCCTCCTGGATCTGTTCGTCCGGAAAGCCGTCCTCGCCCACCGACAGCGGCCGCTTCGGACGGCGCTCGCCGTGCTCGGCATCGGGGCCGGGATCGTGCGGCAGCGGGCCTTTCTTCACCAGCCGCGTGATGTACCAGATGCCTGCGCCGAACACGATCGCGTACACGCTTGCGAACGCGATCAGCGACGTCAGCACGCTGCTGGCGTCCACCGTCGGGCTGACCGCCTGCGAAGTGCGCAGCAGGCCGTAGACCACCCACGGCTGGCGCCCGATCTCGGTCGTGTACCAGCCGCACAGCAATGCGATGAAGCCGGCGAATGTCAGAAGCCGCCAGCCGTGCAGCAGCCAGTGCGACTCGAACAGGCGCTGTTTATGCAGCGCCCACAGCGACGACCACGCCACGAGCAGCATCGCGAACCCAAGCCCGACCATGATGCGGAACGCGAAGAACACCGGCGCGACCGGCGGGCGCTGATCCGCCGGCACCGCGTTCAACGGCTGGATCTCGCCTTCCCAGGAATGCGTGAGGATGATGCTGCCCAGCCGCGGGATCGCGATCTCGTACTCATTGCGCGCCTCGTCCTGCTTCGGCAGTGCGAACAGCACCAGCGGCACGCCCTTGCCCGGCTCGCTCGGCTCCCAGTGTGCTTCGATCGCGGCCAGCTTGGTCGGCTGGTGCTTGCCGACGTCCAGCCCGCTCAGATCGCCGACGAAAATCTGCAATGGCACCGCGATGCCGGCAAACAGCACCGCCCAGCGCAGCGTCTTCTTCGCCGCGAGTACATGCACTCCCTTGAGCAGATAGCGTGCGCTGACGCCGGCTACCACCAGGCACGTGGTGATATACGCGGCAAGCACCATGTGCGCCAGCCGCACCGGGAACGAAGGATTGAAGACGATCTGCCACCAGTCCGCCGGCTCGAACACGCCATTGACGATCTTGTAGCCGGCCGGTGTGTGCATCCAGCTGTTCGCCGAGATGATCCAGAACGTCGACAACAAGGTGCCGAACGCGACCATGCACGTCGCAAGGAAATGGCGCTGCTCGGAGACGCGATTCGCGCCGAACAGCATCACGCCGAGGAACGTCGCTTCGAGGAAGAACGCGGTGAGCACCTCGTAGCTCATCACCGGCCCGAGGATGTTGCCGGCGCGTTCGCTGAGCACCGCCCAGTTCGTGCCGAACTGGAAGCTCATCACGATGCCGCTGACCACGCCCATGCCGAAGCTGATCGCGAAGATGCGCAGCCAGAAGAAATAGATATCGCGCCAGACGCTTTCGCGTGTGCGCAGCCAGCGCCATTCGCAGAACGCCAGCCAGCTCGCGAGGCCGATCGTGAACGCCGGGAACAGGATGTGGAACGAGACCACGAAGCCGAACTGGATCCGCGACAGCAGCAGGGCATCCACGCATCGCACCTCCCGGCGCGGGGGTGGCGCCGCGGCGGTATTGTGCACTGCAACCAGGCTCGCGGTTCTTCACGGCAAGGCGTGGATGCAGTGTTTGCCCAAGCTGCCGGGTAGCCGCGACGGGCACCGCGCACGCGTGCGGCTGCTACGCTCGCGCGGTCCTGCTTGCCGGAACCGTTCGATGCCCCGTTTGCTGCCGCTCGCCGCCGCCCTGCTGTTCACTTCCTCCGCCGCGTTCGCCCAGACGCAGGCGCCCGCCCCGCTCGGCACGCCGATCACGCTGACGCAGGCGATGGCCGACCCCGACTGGATCGGTCCACCGGTCGAGATGGCATGGTGGTCATGGAACGGCGAGCACGCGTACTACACGCTCAAGCGCACCGGCGCGACGATCCGCGACGTGTACCGCCAGCCGGTCGCCGGCGGCACCGCGCAGAAGCTCGACGGTGCGCAGCGCGCCGACATCGATGCCGCCGAGCCGGTGATCGACACGGCACGCGCGCGCATGGCGTTCGTGCGCAATGGCGACGTGTTCGTGCGCGAGTTGCGCAGCGGCGCGCTGACGCAGGTCACGCGCACCGACGCGGCCGAATCGCGGCCGCAATGGAGCGACGCCGGCGCGCTGGTGTTCCGCAGCGGCAACGACTGGTTCCAGTGGCAGGCGGGCAGCGCCACGCGGCAGGCCGCGCTGGTGAAAGCCGAGAAAGACCCGGCCGCCGCACCCAAGGCAGATGACCTGCGCGAGCGCCAGCTGCGCCTGTTCGAAACGCTGAAAAACGACCGCGACCGCCGCGACGCCGCGCGCAAGCAGGACGAACAATGGCGCCAGGCCGACCCGACGCGCGCACCGGCGCCGGTGTATCTGGGCGATGAGGTTGAAATCATCGACAGTGCGTTGTCGCCGGATGCGCGCTGGATGCTCGTCGTCACCCAGGCCAAGAGCGTCGACAAGGGCCAGGCCGGCAAGATGCCGAAGTACGTAACGGAGTCCGGTTACGAGGAATTCGAGGAAGTGCGCACGCGCGTCGGCCGCAACGCGCCGCTGCCGCATGCACTGTGGCTGGTCGACATCGCGAACGCGAAGGCGACCGAGCTGAAGTTCGACGCATTGCCCGGCATCGCGAACGATCCGATGGCCGCGATGCGCAAGGCCGCGAAGCAGGATCCGCTCAAGGGCAACCGTTTGGTGCGCATCGAAACCGACGGTGACGGCACCGGGCCTTCAATCCACTGGAGCGGTGATGGCCGCCAGGCCGCGGTGCTGGTGCGCGCGGTCGACAACAAGGATCGCTGGATCGCATCGGTGGACCTGGCGGGCGCGAAGCTCGTCACGCGCCATCGCTTGACCGATGCGGCGTGGGTGAACTGGAACTTCAACGAGTTCGGCTGGCTGCCGGCTGCGCAGGGCAAACCCGCGACGCTGTGGTTTTTGTCCGAGCAGGCCGGCCATTCGCATCTGTACCTCAGCGACGGCGGCGCGCCGCGCGCGCTCACGTCCGGCAAGTGGGAGGTGTCGAACCCGAAGCTCGCGCCTGACGGGCACTCGTTCTACTTCCAGTGCAACCGCAGCTGGCCCGGCGATTACGAGGTGTGCGCGGTCGACATCGCGGGCGGTGGTGTACGCGAAGTCACCGCGCTGGACGGTGTGGAAAGTTTTGTCGTCTCCCCGGACGGCGACAAGCTGCTCGTGCGCCATTCCGACAGCTACCTGCCGCCGCAGCTCGCGGTGGTCGACGTTCGCGGCGAGCGCGTGGTCGAGCTCACCGACACGCGCACGCCGGAGTTCAAGGCGCGCGAATGGATCGAGCCCGAGTACGTGCAGGTGCCCAGCCGCGATGACGCCGGGACGATCTGGGGCAAGTATTACGGCCCGAAGAACCGCGAGCCGGGCCGCAAGTATCCGGTCGTGATGTTCGTGCACGGCGCCGGCTACCTGCAGAACGTCAGCAAGCGCTACCCGAACTACTTCCGCGAGCAGATGTTCCAC
>CADCUA010000597.1 GCA_902805755.1 uncultured Lysobacter sp. | reverse complement strand
CGTCCGCCGTGGTGCACGCGACTGACACCGCGGTGGCGACCGATTCCGTCGCCGCGAATGTCGACCACGGCATCTTCCGTGCCTACGACATCCGCGGCATCGTCGGCCAGAACCTCGATGCGCAGGTGGCCGAACGCATCGGCCAGGCGATCGGCACCGTGCTGCACGAAAAAGGCCTGCGCGAGATCGTGGTCGGCCGTGACGGCCGTCTGTCAGGCCCGATCCTGACTGAAGGCCTGATCCAGGGGCTGCGCGTGGCGGGTTGCGACGTGGTCGATATCGGCCTCGCGCCGACGCCGCTGGTGTATTTCGGCGCGTACCAGCTCAACGCCGGCTCCTGCGTGTCGGTCACCGGCAGCCACAATCCGCCGGACTACAACGGCTTCAAGATCGTGGTCGGCGGCGAGACGCTGTCGGGCGACACGATCACCGACCTGTACGAGCGCATCGCGAACGACCGCCTGCATCGCGCCTCATCGCTTGGCGGTCTGACCCAGCGCGACATCTCCGAGGAGTACGTGCAGCGCGTCGCCTCCGACGTGCAGCTCGATCGCCCGCTGCGCGTGGTCGTCGATGCCGGCAATGGCGTCGCCGGCGACCTCGGCGCGCGCGTGCTGCGCGCGATCGGCGCCGACGTGATCCCGCTGTTCTGCGACATCGACGGCACGTTCCCGAACCACCACCCCGATCCCAGCGAGCTGCACAACCTCAAGGACCTGATCGAGAGCGTGCAGCGCCTCGGCGCCGACCTCGGCGTCGCGTTCGACGGAGACGGCGATCGCCTTGGCGTCGTCACGCGCGAAGGCGAGAGCATCTTCCCCGATCGCCTGCTGATGCTGTTCGCGGCCGATGTGCTCGAGCGCAACCCGGGCGCGATGATCATCTTCGACGTGAAGTGCACCGGTCGCCTGCCGAACCACATCCTGCGCCACGGCGGCAGCCCGCTGATGTGGAAGACCGGGCACTCGCTGATCAAGTCGAAGATGCGCGAGACCGATGCCGAACTCGCCGGCGAGATGAGCGGCCACTTCTTCTTCAAGGAACGCTGGTACGGCTTCGACGACGGCATCTACGCCGCCGCGCGCCTGCTGGAAATCCTCGCCGCGCAGCCGCGCAGCGCGAGCGACGTGCTCAACGCGCTGCCCAATGGCATCTCGACACCGGAGATCAAGGTCGACGCGCCACAGGGCAATCCCCACGCGTTCGTCGAGCGCTTCCGCGATGCGGCGAAGTTCGAAGGCGCGCGCCTTGCAACGATCGATGGCCTGCGCGTGGACTTCCCCGACGGCTGGGGCCTGGTGCGCGCGTCCAACACCACGCCGGTGCTGGTCATGCGTTTCGATGCCGATTCGGATGCGGGGCTGGCGCGTATCCAGGCGGCGTTTCGCGAGCAGTTGCTGATGGTGCAGCCGGATCTGCGGTTGCCGTTCTGAGGCTGAATAAGAAAAAGGGCCTGCGGGCCCTTTTTTGTGCTGTTCCGGCGGTTCGTCGTGCGTCTGCCGATGTGCGTCTCGGTTTCGACGGTCGACGCGAATGTGCTCTTGCAGTGGCATGGTCCACCCGCGCACGTCGTTGCGCCTCGGCGGTGCAGCCCCGCGGATCAACTCGCAATCAAACCGGTTTGCCGTAGACGACAGCGGCTGTGGCGGCTGGATGACTGCGGTTGTGGACTTCATGCGTCGCATGGGCTACGGCGCGCCGTGTCAGAGCGTTCTCGCCTCCGAGCCCGTCCGATAGTGCGCTCGCGCCGCTTGCCCGTGTGCCTCTTGCTCGCTGCAAACCGCGCCAGGGATCGCAGCGGCTCGACAGGTCTGCCTGAAAGCGGACGCGCTGTCGGCGCGTCGCAGCACCCGCGACTTGAACCGCTGGATCAGCTGTCGCTGCCGGAGGCGGCCGACTTGAGTTCGCGATAGCGCGCCAGCGTGTCGGCGAACTCGCCCTCGATCTCGTTCGCCTCACGTTCCTGCTCCACCAGCCGCTGCTGCTGTCGAAGCAGCTCTTCGTGCTGGCTGCGGATGTTCTTCGCGATCGGCGCCGGCACCGCCTTGCCCATGAGCTCGGCTTCGCCGGCGCGACTGAGCAGGCTCACCAGGATCGTGCGCAGCCCCGACACCGCCATCTTCGACGCCTTGAGCGTGCCCTCGCTGAGCGACAGGCGGTGCTCGTACGCGCGCCGCAGCTCGGCCTCGGACTGGTAGGACTCGACCATCGCCAGTTCGCGGCGGCGCTTTGCGTCGGCCGCCACGGCCGCCTGCCGGTCGAGCTCGGCCTGGGCCGCATCGGCCGCACGCTCGGTCTCGCTCGGCGCCCGGTCCACGCGGCCGGTTGCGAGGCCACTGCGGGCGCTGATTTCGGTGCGCTCGCTATCGACCGCACCCGCAGGCAGTGCGTCGCCGCAGACCTTGCGGCCGCTTTCGTTCCAGCAATACAGCTTCTTGGAAGGCACGCCGGCTTTCTGTGCGAGCGCCTGCGAGGCGAGCGTTGCCAGCAGCGCGGCGGTAAACAGCGGATGGATCTTGCTCATGGCAATCCGGAAGGGCGATCGGCAGGTGGTTGCATGCTCAAGCATAAGCAAGACCCGGGCCAACCAGCGACCGCGACGCGGCGGTTATGCGGTTTTGTGGCAGCCGTACGCAGATCGATAGGCGACGAGGCGCTCGCGATGCGCCTCGAGCGCTGCATCCTCGGCTGCGAACGCGAGCAGGTCGTCGAGTGCGGCGACGGACACGACCGGCAGGCCATGGTCGAGCGCGACAGTTTGTGCCGCCGAGCGTCGGGCCTCGCCCGCGCCGATCTCCGCGCCGCCGCTGGCTTCCTGCCGGTCGAGCGCGATCACGATGCCCGCCGCCGTGCCACCGGACTCCGCGATGATGCCCAGCGCTTCACGGATCGCGGTGCCGGCGGTGATCACATCATCGACGATGAGCACGCGGCGCCCGTCCAGCGATGCGCCGATCAGGCTGCCGCCCTCGCCATGGGCCTTCGCCTCCTTGCGGTTGAACGCGACCGGCACGTCGCGCCCGCGCCGCGCGTACTCGCAGGCCACCGCCGTCGCCAGCGGGATGCCCTTGTACGCGGGGCCGAACACCACATCGAATGCGACCCCATGCGCCTGGATCGCATCGACATAGCAGGCCGCGAGCTCCGCAAGCGCCACGCCGCTGTCGAACCGGCCCGCGTTGAAGAAATACGGGCTGTGCCGGCCGGACTTGAGCGTGAAGTCGCCGAAGCGCAGTGCGTCGGCGCGCAACGCGAGCTGGAGAAAGCGGGTGCGATGGTCCATGTCGGCGCAGCTCGGAAAGAAGTCGCAGATCGTAAGCCACGCCGCACCGTGCGCGCACCGCCGTTAATGCGGGCGCGAGCCGGGATCGGCTAGGCTGCGCGCTCGTTCAACCGATAGAACTGCACATGCCGACTCCGGGCCAGTTGCGCGTCATCAGCTTCAATGCCAACGGCCTGCGCTCGGCGGCCAGCAAGGGCTTCTTCGACTGGTTCGCGCAGCAGGATGCCGACGTGCTGTGCGTGCAGGAAACCAAGGCGCGCGCCGAGCAGCTCGAGGCGCCGGTGTTCCGCCCCGACGGCTACCGCGTGGCGTTCCGCGATGCGAGCACGAAGAAGGGCTACAGCGGCGTGGCGATCTACAGCCGCCGCGAACCCGACGAGGTGCGTACCGAAATGGGCTGGCCGCCGTTCGACGAGGAAGGCCGCTACCTCGAGGCGCGCTTCGGCAACCTCAGCGTCGTCTCGTTCTACATCCCGTCCGGCTCGAACTGCGAGCTGCGCCAGGCGTTCAAGCTCGACGTGATGGCCTGGCTGCGCGAGCACCTGGACGAATGGCGCGCCTCCGGCCGCGACTACGTGCTGTGCGGCGACTGGAACATCGTGCGCTGCAAGCTCGACATCACGAACTGGACCGGCAACCAGAAGAACTCCGGCTGCCTGCCCGTCGAACGCGACTGGCTCAACGCGCTGTGCTGCGACGAGACCGGTTGGGTCGACACCTATCGCGCGCTGCATCCGACCGGCCAGGACTACACCTGGTGGAGCAACCGCGGCGCCGCGCGCGCGAAGAATGTCGGCTGGCGCATCGATTACCAGCTCGCCACGCCCGGCCTGCGCGAACGCATCCGTGCGTGCGCGATCGAGCGCGAACAGCGTTTTTCCGACCACGCGCCTTTCCGGGTGGACTATGAGCTCTGATGCTTCCACGCCGCGCCGCACGGGCGCGCGCGATGTGTTCCATTCGCTGACCCGGCCGAAGGTCGCGGTGATGCTGCTGCTCGGCTTCGCGTCGGGCCTGCCTTTCATGCTCGTCGGCAACACGATGGGCTTCTGGCTGCGCGAAGGCGGCATCGAGCTGTCCACGATCGGTTTCCTGTCGTGGGTCGGCCTGGCGTATTCGTTCAAGTTCCTGTGGGCGCCGATTGTCGACAAGGTCGATGCGCCGGTGCTCGGGCGCTGGCTGGGCCGACGACGCGGCTGGATGGCGCTGGCGCAGCTTTCGATTGCCGCCGCGCTGACCGGCATGGCGATCGTGCAGCCCGAGGGCGGCCTGGTGGCATTCGGCGTGCTGGCATTGGTGGCCGCATTCGCTTCGGCCACGCAGGACATCGTGATCGATGCATGGCGTATCGAAAGCGCTGAGAGCAGCGAAGAGCTCGCGCTGCTGAGCTCCGGCTACCAGCTCGGCTATCGCGCCTCGTTGCTGGTTACCGACGCGCTCATCCTGATTCTTGCAGCGTGGATTGGCTGGTCGCTGTCATACCAGACGATGGCCGTGCTCATGGGCCTGGGCCTGCTCGCGACGTTCTGGGCACGCGAGCCTTCGGCCACGCTGCGCGCGGCGACCACGCACGGCTCGTTGCTGACCATGCGCGGGCTGTTCGATGCGATCGTCGGCCCGTTTATCGCGTTCTTCCGCGAACACGGGCGCTGGGCCCTGCTCATGCTCGCGGCCATCAGCCTGTACCGCCTGCCGGATTTCATGATGGGACCGATGGCGAACCCGTTCTATGCCGATCTTGGCATCGCGAAGGAAACCGTCGGTGCGGTGCGCGGCTCGTTCGGATTGGTCGCGACGATCGTCGGCATTACCGCGGCGGGGTTGTTCGCGGTGCGGTTCGGCTTCATTGCCACGCTGCTGCTGGGTGCGGTGCTCGGGCCCGGATCCAACCTTGCATTCGCGTGGCTGGCCTATCACGGCGCCGATCCGAACGCATTCACGATCGCCATGGTGATCGACAACTTCGCAACCGGGTTCGCGGGCGTGGCGCTGGTGGGCTACATGTCCAGCCTGACCAGCATCGGTTACACGGCCACGCAGTACGCACTGCTGAGCTCGTTCTATGCGCTGCTTGGGAAAGTATTGAAGGGATTGTCCGGCGTTGCGGTGGAGACGCTGGAAACGGGGCGCACACTGCTGGAGGCGTATGCGCTGTTCTTCATGGGTACGGCGCTGGTCGGGGTGCCTGCCGTGCTTTTGTGCGCGCTCCTTGCAAGACGGACAAGGCGCG
>CADCUA010000596.1 GCA_902805755.1 uncultured Lysobacter sp. | reverse complement strand
GGCGCTCTCCAACGCCGGGATCGATCAAGGCCATGCACACACGCTGCGAAGCGACGAGCAAACAGCACGCACATCCAGCGCCACGCAGGCGCGCCAGCGAACGCGTGGGAAACCCGCAGCTCGCAGCACGCCGACCGAACCGGGCGCATTCACGTCGCACTCGTTCACCGGCGCAGGCGGTTCGCGCGATTACCGGCTCTACGTGCCCAGCGGCTACGCCGCGCAGGAGACGGCCGCCATGCCACTGGTCGTGATGCTGCACGGCTGCACGCAGTCGCCGGAGGATTTCGCGGTGGGCACGCGCATGAATGCGCTTGCGGAGCAGCACGGATTCCTCGTGGCCTACCCGGCGCAGGCATCGAACGCGAACACGTCGAAGTGCTGGAACTGGTTCCGCCGCGAAGACCAGCAGCGCGACCGCGGCGAGCCCGCCGTGCTCGCCGGGATTACGCTCGAGATCGCTTCGCGCCATCGCGTGGACCGCCAGCGCATCTACGTTGCAGGCCTGTCGGCCGGCGCCGCGATGGCCGTGATTCTCGGCGCGACGTACCCGGATGTGTTCGCTGCAGTCGGCGCGCATTCGGGGCTGCCGTATGCGGCCGCGCACGATATGCCGTCCGCGTTCGGTGCAATGCAGGGCAACGGTGGCCACGCTGCACAGGCGCATCTGCCGTCCGCCCCGCGCGTGCCCACGATCGTCTTCCATGGCGATCGCGACCACACGGTGAACGTGAGCAACGGCTGGGCGATCACCGAGCATGCCGCGCGCGGCGGCGCTGGTGATGTACCGCTGCGCATGAGTGCGGGCCCACACGGCGGCGGCTCTTCGCACAGTCTGCAACGCACGGTGCATGCGGATGAAAATGACCGGCCGGTGGTCGAGCATTGGCTGCTGCATGGCACCGGTCATGCGTGGTCCGGCGGCAGCCCCGAAGGCTCCTACACCGCTTCGCGCGGCCCCGATGCATCCGCGGAAATGATCCGGTTCTTCCTGCTGCATTCGCTGCGCAGTCCAGGATGATCCGGCAGGGGCGCACGACGGCCGCATTCGAGAAGGCGCAGCGACGACACGGATCAGGCGCTTCCGTCAGACCGTAGAGGTTGGACAGTCTCACGCGATCTGGATCACATCCCTGCCCGTTCCTTACCGCGACCCCAGGCGAGGCGGCGCAGGCCTGCCCGGAGCCGGTACAATCCAGTCCGTTCGCTGAGGGGCGCTGCGACCGTTGCACCGCGGGTAACCGCACCAGTCCGCACAGGATGCGGCTGGCACTGCACGGCCAGGCTCGGCGGAAACCACCTGTATCAACGGCGCCCGATGTTCGCGTATCGCCCCGCTGTCGCCGGGCATGCGCCACACCTCGGAGCCACCATGAACGCACTACTCAAGACCTTCTCGACCGAAGGCGACTACAAGGTCGCCGACATTTCGCTGGCCGATTGGGGCCGCAAGGAAATCGAGATCGCCGAGCACGAGATGCCCGGCCTGATGTCGATCCGCCGCAAGTACGCACCGGACCTGCCGCTCAAGGGCGTGCGCGTCACCGGTTCGCTGCACATGACGATCCAGACCGCCGTGCTGATCGAAACCCTCAAGGATCTCGGCGCCGACGTGCGCTGGGCCTCGTGCAACATCTTCTCGACGCAGGACCACGCGGCCGCCGCGATCGCCGTGAGCGGCACGCCGGTGTTCGCATGGAAGGGCGAATCGCTGGAGGAATACTGGGACTGCACGCTCGACGCGTTGACGTTCCCGGGCAACAAGGGCCCGGAACTCGT
>CADCUA010000595.1 GCA_902805755.1 uncultured Lysobacter sp. | reverse complement strand
TTGCGGATGATCCATTCGCGCGTTTCGTGGATGTGCTTGCCGGTGGACAGGTCCATGACCGTGTCCGCGCCCCAGCGGATCGACCAGACCAGCTTTTCCACTTCCTCGGCGATGCCGGAACTGACGGCGGAGTTGCCGATGTTCGCGTTGACCTTGGTGAGGAAGTTGCGGCCGATGATCATCGGCTCGCTTTCGGGGTGGTTGATGTTGCACGGAATGATCGCGCGGCCGCGGGCGACCTCGTCGCGCACGAACTCGGGCGTGATCAGCTTCTGGATGTTCGCGCCGAAGCTCTCGCCCGGGTGCTGGCTCAGAAGATGCGCTTCGCGGATGGATTCGATGCGCTGGTTCTCGCGGATCGCAATGAACTCCATTTCCGGCGTGACGATGCCGCGCCGCGCGTAATGCATCTGGGTGACGTTCGCGCCCGCGACCGCGCGGCGCGGCATCGGCCGGTTGCCGAAGCGGATGTGCGCAAGCTTCGGATCGTGCTCGCGCTTGCGACCGAACTCGGAGCTCAGGCCCGGCAGCACTTCGGTGTCGCCGCGCTCGGCGATCCAGCGCGCGCGCATCGGCGTGAGCCCACGCGCAAGGTCGATCTCGACATTCGAATCCGTGTACGGGCCGGAGCAGTCGTAGACGGCGAGCGGCGCGTTGTCCTCGCCACCGAACAGCGTGCCCGTGCGCGACAGCGTGATCTCGCGCATCGGCACGCGGATATCCGGACGCGAGCCTTCGACATGGATCTTGTGCGAGCCCGGGATCGGGCGCACGACATCGGCCGAGAGCTGTTCGGCCTGCTGCAGGAGTTCGGAAGGCACTGCGTTCATCGGTTTATCCGCCGGTGTTCGCGGCCACCCATTGGCGGCCACTGGAAAAGGGCATGGCCACCACGCAGGGCAGCCGCACGGGACCGCCGCCGGCATGGCCGACCACGGCGAAACACGAAGGGGACCGGAGTGGAAACCGCACGGACCGCAGGCCCGGCGAAGCTTCCCTACGGCGGTCTCAACCGCATCAGGTTCGAAGGGACTGTCTCAACCGGCGCCAGCGCCGGTACCCCCGCTTCGCGGGCATTTGACCACGCGCCGCCCGCCGGGGCCACCGGCCGGGTCAAAACCGTGGGCCGGGCGCTTTGCGCGGATAATCCGCGCCCCGACCCGACGCAGCCCCGACCATGACGGCAATCTCCCCGAATGAACGGTCGGCCACGGCCTTCGCGCCTGCTGGCGTAGGCAACATCGGCGTCGGCTTCGACCTGCTCGGCCACACCATTGATGGGCCGCGCGACCACGCCACGGTGCGGCGCATCGACGCACCGGAAGTGCGCGTCGTCGCGGTGCGCGGCAGCGGCGCGAACGTGGAGCGCATTCCATTCGACCTCGAGCGCAACACCGCCGGCCTCGCGTTGCGCGCACTGCACGCGGGGCTCGGGCTGACGCACGGATTCGAGATCGAACTCGACAAGGGCATCCCGATCGGCGCCGGCCTCGGCGGGTCAGCCGCATCGTGCGTGGCGGCGCTGGTCGCCGCGAATGCATTGCTGGACCGGCCGATGTCACGCGTCGCGCTGTATCCGTATGCGATCGAAGGCGAATCCGCGTCCAGCCAGAGCCGGCAGGGCGATAACGTCGGGCCAATGCTGCTGGGCGGGATCACGCTCGCGACGCTTACGCATCTGATCCCGCTGCCGGTGCCGGACTGGCTGCACTGCGTCGTCGTGCATCCCGACCAGGTGCTGGAAACGCGACGCGCACGCGCGGTATTGACCGATCCGTATCCGCTCTCGACCGTCGTGCGGCACGGCGCGCATCTTGCGCTGTTCGTCACCGGGCTTGAGCGCGGCGACATCGACCTGATCCGCGCGGGCCTCCAGGACGTGCTGGTCGAGCCGCGGCGCGCATCGCTGATCCCCGGCTTCGCGCGGGTCAAGGCCGCGGCAATCGCCTACAACGCACTCGGCGCAAGCCTGTCGGGCGCCGGGCCGAGCGTGTTCGCGTGGTTTCCCTCCAAAGCCGCTGCCGAAGCTGCCGCGCCCGCGATGCAGGCTGGCTTTGCAGAAGCCGGCTACGACTCGCGCGTGTGGGTCTCACCGGTGAACGGGCCGAAGGCCGAGCTCGTGTGATGCATTGCGCCGGGCGGCCGCATTTGCGGTAGCGTCGCGGCATGACTACGACCCGCCTGCTCCTCACCGCTGCGCTCGCGTGCGCTGTTTCCAGTTGCGCAACCGCGCCAGCGCCGCGTCAGGACCCGCACGCGCGATTCTTCGAGCAGCTGTCGACGCTGTGCGGAAAAGCATTCGAAGGCCGCGTCGCGGTCGACACGCCGGCCCCGACCGGCCCCGACCCGTTCGCGAACGGGCCGCTGGTGATGCACGTGCGCGAATGCAACCCGCGCGAAATCCGCATCCCGTTCCACGTCGGCAAGGATCGCTCGCGCACCTGGGTCGTGACGCGCACTGGAACAGGCTTGCGCCTGAAGCATGACCACCGCCATGAGGATGGCAGCGAGGACGCGCTGACGCAGTACGGTGGCGACACCGTTGCACCGGGCACCGGGCGCAGGCAGGCGTTTCCGGCCGATGCGGATTCGCGTGCGATGTTCACGCGCCAGAACCGCGCAGTATCGAACACGAACGTATGGGCGCTGGAACTGGAGCCCGGCCGACTGTTCGTTTACGAACTCGCACGCCCGCAGCGCCTGTTCCGCGTGGAGTTCGACCTCAGCCGTCCCGTGGCTGCACCGCCGGCGCCGTGGGGCACGAAGGACTGATCGGTAACGTAGTCATTCAACACATGCCGCCTGGGACTCGCGCTCCTAATTGCGGGTCCGTTGCTGGTGCGCGCGATGCAGGATGCCCGGCCACAACAAAAAGCAATAGAAGCCTGCGACCCGCACGACTCTGGCGTGCTCCACTCGCGCCATCGTTACGCGTTCGCCGGCGCCTTCACCCGGAACCAGCCCGCATACAGCGCCGGCAGGAAGAACAGCGTCAGCACGGTCGCGACCAGCAACCCGCCCATGATCGCAACTGCCATCGGGCCGAAGAACGCGCTGCGCGACAGCGGGATCATCGCCAGGATCGCCGCGAGCGCAGTCAGCACGATCGGCCGGAATCGGCGCACCGTCGCTTCGACGATCGCCTGCGCGGGCTCCGCCCCTTCGGCGCGGTCATGCTCGATCTGGTCCACCAGGATCACCGAGTTGCGCATGATCATGCCCGCCAAGGCAATCGTGCCGAGCATGGCAACGAAGCCGAACGGCACGCGGAACACCAGCAGGAACAGCGTCACGCCGATAAGGCCGAGCGGCGCGGTCAGCATCACCATCACGCTGTGCGAAAAACTGCGCAGCTGCAGCATCAGCAGCGTGAACACGACGAACACGAACAGCGGCATGCCCGCGGCAATCGAGTTCTGTCCACGCGCGGAGTCCTCGACCGTGCCGCCGACCTCGATCGAGTAACCGTGCGGCAGCGCAGCACGCATCGCGTCGAGCGTGGGCGAGATCTGCGCGGACACGGTTGGCGGCTGGGTGCCGTCATAGATGTCGGCGCGCACCGTCATCGTCGCGCGTCCGTCGCGATGCCAGACGATGCCGTCCTCGAATCCGTAGTCCAGCGTCGCGATCTGCGACAGCGGCACGCTTGCACCGTTCGACGTCGGCACCATCAGGCTCGCGAGCCCGTCCAGGTCCAGGCGCTCGCGTTCATCGCCGCGCAGCATCACTTCGATCAGCTCGTCGCCTTCGCGGTAGGTGCTGATCGGCGCGCCCGACAGTGAGCCGGCAAGCACCTGCGACAGTTGCGCTGAACTGACGCCGAGCGCACGCGCGCGGGCCTGGTCGATCTCAAGGCGCACCACCTTGCTCGGCTCGTCCCAGTCGAGGTTGACGTTCACGACATGCGGATTCGCCGCCACCTTCGCACGCACTTCGTGCGCGATACGGCGCACCTCGTCAAGATGTTCACCGGATACACGGAACTGCACCGGATAACCGACAGGCGGCCCGTTCTCCAGTCGCGTCACGCGCATCTGCAGTTCGGGAAACCGCTGCGAGACATCCTCGATGATCCAGCGACGGATCGCCTCGCGCGCTTCGACATCCTTCGGCATCAGCACGAACTGCGCGAAGTTCGCGGCCGGAAGCTGCTGGTCCAGCGGCAGGTAGAAACGCGGCGAACCGGTGCCGACATATGCGACGAAATTCACCAGGTCCCTGCGGGTGCGCAGCATCGCCTCCAGGCGCTCGGCCTGCGCCTGCGTCGCACGCAGCGAACTGCCTTCGGCCAGCTCCATATCGACCATGAGCTCAGGGCGCACCGAGTCCGGGAAGAACTGCTGCGGCACGAAGCGGAACATCAACACGGAGGCCACGAACGCGGCGGCGGTGATCGCCATCACCGTCTTGCGACGGCGTACGCACCACGCGACCCAGCCGCGAAAGCGCGTGTAGAAACGTGTGGCATACGGATCGTGGTCCTTCCCATCGTGCGGCGGCGGCGCGATGAAATCGGCGTAGCGCGGATATCGCGCTGCCCATTGCTGGCGACGCGCGTGCCAGCGCGCGGCGACCGAGCCGGGTTTGAGCTTCGCCGCGTGCCCATGGTCGGGCAGCAGCTTGTCGCCCAGGTACGGAATGAAGGCGACTGCCGCGACCCACGACACCAGCAGCGCAATCGTCACGACTTCAAACAAGGATCGTGTGTATTCGCCGGTGCTCGATTGCGCGGTCGCGATCGGCAGGAAGCCCGCCGCCGTGATCAGCGTGCCCGTGAGCATCGGAAATGCCGTCGATTCCCATGCGAACGCGGCCGCGCGCAGCCGGCTGTAACCCTGCTCCATCTTGATCGCCATCATCTCGACGGCAATGATCGCGTCGTCGACCAGCAGGCCGAGCGCGAGCACCAGCGCGCCCAGCGAGATCTTGTGCAGGCCGACGCCGAAGAAATCCATCATCGCGAACGTCATCGCGAGCACCAGCGGGATCGACAGCGCGACCACCAGCCCGGTGCGCACGCCCAGCGAGAAAAAGCTCACCAGCAGCACGATGACGACCGCTTCGGTCAGCACCTTGATGAACTCGCCGACGGATTCCTCCACCGCCGCAGGCTGGTCGGAGACCTTGCGCAGTTCCATGCCGGCCGGCAGCGTGCGCTGCAGCGTGGCGAACTCGGCTTCCAGACGCTTGCCCAGACGCAGGATGTCGCCGCCGTCCTTCATCGCCACGCCGATGCCGATCGCGTCCTCGCCCATGAAGCGCATGCGCGGCGCCGCCGGGTCGGAAAACCCGCGACGGATGTCCGCGAGGTCTCCCAGCCGGAACGTGCGGTCGCCGACGCGGATCGGAAACGCGCGGATCTCTTCGACCGAATCGAAGCGCCCGTCCACGCGCAACGCGACGCGGCTGCTGGCGGTTTCGAAAAAGCCTGCGGGCAGGATCGCGTTCTGTTCGTTGAGCGCCTGCTGCACAGCCGCGACCGGCACGCCGAGCGTGGCGAGCTTCGTGTTGCTCAGCT
>CADCUA010000594.1 GCA_902805755.1 uncultured Lysobacter sp. | reverse complement strand
AGCGGGACGCTGCCAGGCGGCGCGGCAATGGGCACCATCAAGCGCCCGGACGGGACGACGCAGGTCACCTACAACGGGCACCCGCTGCATCACTACGCGGCCGACACCGGGCGTGGCCGGACGGCCGGCCACGGCGTCAAGGACCAATGGGGCCAGTGGCGCCTGCTGACGCCGCAGGGTGAGCCGGTTGCGGCGCAGGCGGCGGCCAGCCAGTAATCCCTGTTTGTAACCGGCGCCGGTGAACGACCGGCGGCGACGATCGGATCCAGGTGCAACAAGACAACGCCCGCGCACATCGCGCGGGCGTTTTTATGTGTCGCAGTGCGACGCACGGCCTGACCGATAACGATCGGCAGGCGCTCGTGTTGCGAATCGTCCGCCCTGTTTACCGCGTCCAGCGACTACGAGTTTGCAGGCGGCGGTGGGGAAGGCCCCACATCGCCTTCCTTCGCCGCGTCCACGGCAGCTTCGGTAAGCGTCGGGCGCGCCTCGTCACGCTGCACTTCGCGTGCGATGTCATCGAGCGCGGATGCCGATATCAAGCCCAGGTCCGCCGCATGCCGCGCCATCGCGTCGCTGTCGCGCGCGCGCATCATCGGCACGCCCGTGCCCGCCACGCGCTGAATGTGCGAGTCCACGCCCTTGTCCAGCGGCGAGTCGGCCTCGGGATCAACGTCGCGGATGTAGATCGCGGCGATGCGATGGCCGAAGCGCTTGGCGGCTTCCGCATAGAGTTCCGCATCGGCCTGGCCCGAATCGCCGAGCAGCACCCAGCGCAGCTGCGGGAACCGCTCGATCAGCTGCGCCGCGCGCTCGAGCTTGTGGCCGTGGCCCGCGGTCTTGATGAACTTGCCCGGGTCCAGCCCCAGGTCACGCAGGAAGATCGGGCCCGGCGGAATCGCATTGAGCTCCATGAAATCCTCGAGCAATTCGTAGAGGTTCCACGGCGAACTGGAGACGTAGAAGATCGGCGTGCGGGTCGAGCCTTCCGCGCCCGCCTGCAACGCCTGGTAGAACTTCGCAACGCCTTTCAGCGGCTTGCGCGTGCGCGCGTTGTGCAGGAACGTCAGCTGCGCGGCGACCTTCCAGTTCGTGATCCCGCTTTGCAGGATTGTGTCGTCGATGTCGGAAATGATGCCGTAGCCCGGACCGTCGCGGACCTGCAGCACAGGCTGGGGCGTCGCCAGCGTCCCGTCCGCCAGCGAAACGGTCGCGTTGTCCCACAGCATGTCGCTGGGCGGCACCGCGGTATTGAACGTGGCCGTGTAATAGCCCTCGCCATCGCTGACCACTTCGAAGCGCGCGTCGCGGAAGCGCAGCTCCAGCGGCACGCCCGGCACCTCGTCGCTTTCGAAGCGGCGATAGGTATTGAGCAGGTTGTTCCACCACGAATCGGATTCGCCCGGGCCGCCGACCGGCTTCTCCGCCAGCACGCGGCCGAACAGCTCCACGCCCTTCGCATCCGCATAGCCGCGGTAGGCGGCAAGGTGGCGCGGGCGGTTGCCGCCCAGGCGCGTGTGCAGGCGTCGACGCGCCACGTCGATATGGTCATCGACGTTTATCGCGATGTTCTGCAGGTGGCTGCGCAGGCTGGCCGGCAGGCGGCGTTCGGTCGGGTCGGTCATGGACGCATCGAAGGCGGAGGGACCGATCGTTCCAAGGCGGCCGCGAAGGTCGCGTGGTCGGATGCGCACGGCCGGCGCGATCACCGACAATGCCGCTTCCGTTTGGCCGGCCCGGCAATGTCCACTCCGCAGCGCAAGATCCTGCATGTCGACATG
>CADCUA010000593.1 GCA_902805755.1 uncultured Lysobacter sp. | reverse complement strand
GGCTGCGTCACCGCGCCATTGAGCACATAGACCGCGACGGCATGCGCGGACACCGTGGCCGACAACGTGCCGCGTTCGGCAACCTCGACCGTGCCTCCGCCCGATGCATCGCGCCAGAGGCCCGGCTGCAGCTTGTCGGCGATCTCGAACGCTGCCGGCGCCGCGCCCTTGTTGAGCAGCACCAGTGCGATCTGGCCTTCATCGCCCTGCTGGTGCACGCGGTAGAACGCTGCGCGATCGCCTTCGAACAACACGTTCACCTGCAGCCCGCGCTGCAGCGCAGGCAGGGCCGCACGTACCTGTGCGATGCGCTTGAGGTTCTCGTGGATCGGGTGCTTGGCGGCCGCGTCGATGCGCGCCTGGCCGAAGTAATTGCGGTTGCCGGCATGCTCGGCAGTGCCGCGTTCGAAGCCGGTTTCCGATCCGTAGTAGATGACCGGGATGCCGCGTGCGGTGAACAGGAAGTTGTGCGCGTCGATGAAGCCCGCATCGCTCGCGTCCAGGCGCGCCATGTCGTGGTTGTCGTAGAACGTCATCAGCTCGTATGGATTCGCATACGGCCCGTCGGTGAGATACAGGCGCTCGGCAACCTTTTCGTAACCGCCGCCCTTGCGTCCAAACACCTCGGCCAGGCGTTCCTTCAACGGAAAGTCGAGCACGCTCACGCCTGCGTTGCGTGGCAACGTGTGCTGCGCGATCGTTGCTGCGTCGAAATCGAACGCTTCGGAAAACATGAAAAAACCCGGACGTTTTTCGCGGATGCGCTGCGAGAACGCGTTCCAGAACCCGTGCGGCATCCAGCCGATCGTGTCGATGCGGAACGCGTCGGCGCCCTGGTCGATCCACTGCGAATACGCATCCACGAAGTACGCCAATACTTCGGGATTGCTTTCGTTGATGTCCGACAGCTGCGCGAGTCCGCCCTTGATGTTGTACCAGCGGTGCAGCGGGTTGTTCGCCGGATCGAGCTTGGCCGGCGGCAGGTTCTGGTGATCGGCCACCAGACGGCCATCGCGATCGTAAATCTCGCCGAACTTCGGCTGGTCGCTCGGCATCGTATACGCCGGCGAGCCGTGGTTGCCCACGATGTCGAGCACGGTCAGAAGGTTATGGCGCTTGAGCCCGGCGGTGAGCGCGGCGAAATCCAGGCCCGGGCTCGGCAGGTGCTCGTCGAGCTTGAAGAAGTTCACGCCCCAGTAGCCGTGGTAGCCGGTCTTGCCGCGGTCGGTGTGCATGCCGCCCCACTTCACCGGCAGCCCGCCGGTGAACGCCTCGTCCGGCTGGTCCACGATCGGGGTCAGCCACAACGCGCCGAAGCCCATCTCGCGGATGTAGGCGGCGTTGTCGAGGATGCCTTTGAAGTCGCCGCCGAGATAACCGATGTTGTCGGTGCGGCCTTTCGGCGCGCCTGGCGTGGGGCGATCGAACGTCCGGTTCGCGCCACCCTGCTCGCGATGGTCGTTGGACGGGTCGCCGTTGACGAAGCGGTCGGTGAGCACGAAATACACCGCGTGCGCAGCGAACGGCTCGCTCGTGCCGGTATAGATCGCAGTGCTCGGTGCCGTAGCCGCTGCAACCGGTGCGTCCAACTGCGGGCCGCGGCTCGCGCAGCCGCTTGTAAACAGAAGCGCGGTTGAAAGCGCGGCAGCGAGAACACGGGGCATCACGCGTGCGGTCATGGTCGAAGTCCTAGTGCGAGGCATGTGCGCGCGTGGCCGCGGCGCGCAGCGGGTCGTTGACGCGCAACACGCACAGTCCGGCGACGATCAGGCTGATGCCGCCGA
>CADCUA010000592.1 GCA_902805755.1 uncultured Lysobacter sp. | reverse complement strand
TGCTGAGCCGACGCATCATTCCGTGCCTTGACGTGCGCGACGGGCGCGTCGTGAAGGGCGTGCGTTTTCGCGACCACATCGACATGGGCGACATCGTCGATCTCGCGACGCGCTATCGCGACGAGGGCGCGGACGAGCTGGTGTTCTACGACATCACCGCCAGCCCGCAGGACCGCTGCGTGGACCGCGATTGGGTCGAGCGCGTTGCGCGCGTCATCGACATCCCGTTCTGCGTGGCAGGTGGAATCCGCAGCGTCGAGGAGGCGCGTGCGGTGCTGCACACGGGTGCGGACAAGATCTCGATCAACACGCCGGCGCTGCAGCGGCCTGAACTGATTGCCGAACTGGCCGATGCGTTTGGCGTGCAGTGCGTGGTGGTCGGCATCGACAGCCTGCGAGACGCCGACGGCGAATGGCGCGTCCGGCAGTACACCGGCGATCCGACACGAACACAGGCGTTGGCGGCCCGCACGCTGGATTGGGTGCAGCGGGTGCAGGAGCTCGGCGCCGGCGAGATCGTTCTGAACTGCATGGGCAGCGATGGCGTGCGCAGCGGCTACGACCTGGAGCAGTTGTCGGCCGTGCGCGGCTTGTGCCACGTGCCGCTGATCGCCTCGGGTGGCGCCGGCGCGCGCGAGCATTTCGATGCGGTCTTCCGCGAAGCCGACGCGGACGGCGCGCTTGCCGCCAGCGTGTTCCATTCCGGAACCGTTGCGATCCCCGCGCTCAAAAGCTATCTCGCCGACCAGGGCGTCGCCGTCCGCCTGTGAGCGGACGGTCGCGCTCGCACCCCATGACTCCGGAAAACCAAATGGCCGATCAGCCGTTCGACGCCGCTTCGCTCGCCTGGACCAAGCAGGACGGGCTGCTGCCCGTCATCGTGCAGGACGCCGCAACATTGCGTGTGCTGATGCTCGGTTATATGAATGCCGAAGCGCTCGAGGTGACGCAGCGCACCGGGCAGGTCACGTTCTACAGCCGCAGCCGGCAGCGGCTGTGGACGAAGGGCGAATCATCGGGCCACGTGCTCGAACTCGTGCGCATGGAAACCGACTGCGACCGCGACACGCTGCTGGTGTACGCGAACCCGCGCGGGCCGACCTGCCATCTCGGCACGGTGAGCTGCTTTCCGCAGGCGCCGGGCAGCTTCCTTGCCGAGCTCGATGCACTCATTGCCGAACGCGAACGCGAACGACCGGCCGGAAGCTACACGACGCGTCTGTTCGAAGCGGGCACGCGCTCGATCGCGCAGAAAGTGGGCGAGGAGGGCGTGGAAACCGCACTTGCGGCCGTGGTCCAGGACGACGCCGCGCTCTGCGGCGAAGCAGCCGACCTCCTGTTCCATCTGCAGGTGCTGTTGCGCGCACGCGGCCTGTCGCTGGCGGATGCCGTCACGGTGCTCAGGCAGCGGCACGCGGCTCGCTGATCGGTTCCGCCAGGGGCGGTGCGCTCGCATAATCGCCTCTTTCCTGGAGGTCGCATGCGCCCATCCACTGCATTGCTCTGGCTGCCGCTTGCGCTTGCCATGTCCGCACCTGTGCGTGCGGACACGTGCTCGGGCACGGTGTTCGAGGACCGCAATGCGAACGGACTTCGCGAGAGACACGAACGCGGCCTGGCCGGCATCGGCGTGTCGGACGGCGAGGCTCTCGTACGCACCGATACCCGCGGCGCATACACGCTTGCGTCGCGCGGCGACCGCGCCGTATTCGTGATCAAGCCGGCAGGACACCGCCCCGCAACGCGGGCCAACGGCCTGCCCGCATATTGGCGTGAATCAGGGAATTCGTCGGCTCACGGAAGCGCCGTCGCATCCGCCTGCGGCGATTTCGCGCTCATTCCGCACATGCGCCGCGCCGGTGCACTCGACGTGCTCGTCTTCGCCGATACACAGACGCGGTCGATGGCCGACGTCGGCTATTACGAGCGCGACATCATCGAATCGGTGCTGCACGAGTTGCCACGTGTTCCGGCCACCGCGCCCGAGCGCCCGCCCGGCGACCTCGGCCTCACGCTGGGCGACGTGGTCAGTCGCGGCGCCACCGAGTTGTATCCCGCGCTCGATGCGGTCACCACGAAGCTTGGAACGCCGTGGCTGCATGTCGCCGGCAACCACGACATGGACCTTGCGTCCAAGCGCGATGCCGATGCGCTGCGTTCGTTCGAACATCATTACGGGCCGGACACGTTCGCTTGGGAGGAACGCGAGGCCGCGTTCGTGCTGCTGGACAACGTGATCCAGCAGCCGGGCCAGGCGCCGGCTTATATCGGTGGCTTGCGCGCGGACCAGTTCGAGTTCCTGCAGCGGTATCTCGCGACGCTGACCAAGGACCGGCTCGTCGTTGTCGCCGTGCACATCCCGCTGTTCGAGCCGGAGCCCGGCCAGCAGACGTTCCGTGCGGCCGATCGCGAGCGGCTGTTCGCGATGCTGCAGCCGTTCCGCAAGGTTTTGCTGCTCAGCGGGCACAGCCATGCGCAGCGGCATTTCTTCCACGGGCCGCAGACCGGCTGGCATGGCGAAGCGCCGCTGCACGAGTACAACGTCGGCGCAGTGAGCGGCGCGTTCTGGTCGGGGGTAAAGGACGCGAGCGGCATCCCCGATACCACGATGAGCGACGGTACGCCGAACGGCTACGCACGGCTCAAGATCCAGCGCGACGGACGCTACGCGCTGAGCTGGCACCCGGCGCGCCTGCAGGGGCAGGGCAGTGAAGTAACGCAGGCAATGTCCCTTCATGCACCGCGCGTCTTGCGGCGCGGCACCTATCCCGCCTGGGGCGTGTACGCGAACGTGTTCATGGGCCGCGAGGACACGCGCGTCGAATTCCGCATCGACGAAGGGCCGTGGCGGCGGATGCAGCGCGTCGAGGCGCCGGATCCGCGACTGCTCGCGGAGAACGTGCGCGACAACGAGGCCGACACACTGCGCGGCTTCGACCGCTCGCCGGAAGCAAAACCGTCGAAGCACCTCTGGCGTGGTGCGCTCGCAACGGATCTCGCGCCGGGCGAGCATCGCGTCGAGGTTCGCGTCTTCGATGAGTGGACCGGCGAGCAGCGGGGCAGCACGCGCTATCGATTGCAGGACGCGGTTGAATAGGGTGTCGAGCGCATCGATTGCAATGCGGCGGTATCGGTGGCGCCGTCGCCACTAAAGGCGCGACCATCAAACAGCTGGGCCGGGTTTCGCGTCATCGGACATGCAGCAGCACGCTGCCGCCGGCGCGTTATCGCACTCGGACTGATTGGAGAAAACGCGGCATCCGCATGCGCGGGCCTTGCGCGCGCAATCAGCCGGCGTCTACCTCAGACCCCGATATCGGCGAACGACTCCACCCGCCGATGGCCATGCGTGGCTTCGTCGAGTCGTGGCTGCGCGTAGTCCTCGCGGCGATCGAGCAACACCGTCTGCAGGCCGGCCTCGCGCGCGGCATCGAGTTCCTCGACGATGTCGGACAGGAACAGGATGTGCCCGGGCTCGACGCCGATCGCCGCGGCGATGCGCCGGTAGCTCTCCGCTTCGCGCTTGCCACCGGTTTCGGTGTCGAACCAGCCCTGGAACAGCGGCGTGAGGTCGCCGGCCTCGCTGTGTCCGAAGAACAGGTGCTGCGCCGCGACACTGCCGGACGAGTACACGTACAGCGGAATGCCGGCCGCATGCCACTCGCGCAGCGACTCGGTCGCATCGGCGTACATATGCGCGGCGAAGTCGCCGTTGCGGTAGCCGTCCGCCCAGACCATGCCCTGCAGCGCCTTGAGCGCCGTGTGCTTGCGGTCCGAATCGATCCAGCCCTGCAGCACCTCGGCGATCATCGCATCGTCGCAGATGCCGCCGTGTTCGCTCGCGACCACGTCCAGCCAGCGCCGCACGTCGGGCTCCGTACCGTGCTCGGCAATGAAGCCCGGCAGCGCACGACGTGCATACGGGAACAGCACGTCCTTGACGAACGTGATGCTGCTGGTCGTGCCTTCGATATCGGTGAGGATCGCGCGTATGGGCATGCTTGCAGGTGTCCGTTATGGAGGCGCGGAAGGGCCGAGGCGCGCAGCGGGATCGGGCTGCGCGTTGAAAAGATGGCGAAGCAGTTGCGGCCGGGGCCTGCCCGCAGTCGGGGCGCGGTTGTTCGCACCTGCGTGGTCGTCGCGAACGACGTCACGCCGGTCAGCCCGTCTGACCGCCCCGCTCGTGGCGCGGGAACCGCTTGGCGATGTCCGTGCCGGTGAAATGGCCGACCCAGCCGTCCGCCTCGGTGAAGAAGCGGATCGCCACGAAGCTCGGATCCGGGCCCATGTCGAACCAGTGAAGCGTGGAGTCGGGCACCGCGATCAGGTCGCCTCTCTCGCAGAGGATCTCGTAGACGTTGTCTTCCACGTGCAGGGTGAACAGGCCCGAGCCGTCCACGAAGAAACGCACCTCGTCTTCCTTGTGGAAGTGCTCGTCCAGGAACTTGCCGCGCATCGTCTCGCGGTCCGGGTGCTCCGGATGGATGCTGACCACGTCCACCGTCTTGAAGCCGCGCTCGGCGATCAGCCGATCGATGTCCTGCCGGTAGGCGTCGAGGATGATGTCGGGCGCGTCGCCCGCCTTGACCGGCGCGCCGGCCTCCCACTGCTCGAACCCCACGCCGATCGCCGCGAGCTCACGCGCGATCTCGGCCAGGTCGGTCGTCGAAACGCGGGGGTTCTCGGTGTCGTGCTCGTTGAAGATGCGCAGGCGGCTCATCGTTGCAGTCTCCTCAGTTCCAGTTCGCAGGCCAGCAGGAATTCGAATGCTTCCAGGTGCCGCCGTGCTTCGGCCATGTCGCGGCCCCATGCATACAGCCCGTGGCCATCGATGAGATAGCCCCACATCGGCTGCCGGTCTAGCAGCGCTTCCACCTGCGCGGCGAGCACGTCCATGTCCTGGCTGTTCGGAAGCACGGGCAGGTCGACCGCGGCTTCATGGGTGTCGTTGCCGCGCAGCGCCTTCAGCAGCTCATACCCTTCCAGCCGCACCTGACCCGCGCCGGCGAACAGTCGTGACGCGACCGTCTGGGTCATCGAGTGCGTGTGCAGCACGCAACCGATATCCGGGAAACGCTTGTAGAGCTGCGTATGCAGCAGCGTCTCGGCCGAGGACTTCTGGGTCGTCGCCACGGGGCGACCGTCGAGGTCGACCACCATGATGTCGGCCTCGACCAGCCGGCCCTTGTCGCGACCGGACACGGTGATCGCCACGTGCCGTTCGTCCAGACGCTCGGAGAAGTTGCTGCTCGTGGCAGGCGTCCAGCCCAGCGACGAAAGCTCGCGCACGTTGACGATGATCTGGCCCGCGCAGTGGGACAGGCGCTGGTGATCGTAGGGAAGAGGTTCATTCATCGCGCAAGTTTAGGCCAAGGCCCGTCATCCGCATGCATTGGCTGCAAAGGTTGCAGGCGCAACCGCCCGCAAAAGAAAACGGCGCGGTTGCCCGCGCCGTTTCGTGAGTCCTGCCCCGGTTACATCACCCGGGCGTTGCGCCGGTCCGTAGCGGCCGGCGCAGCGAGTGCCGCTTAACG
>CADCUA010000591.1 GCA_902805755.1 uncultured Lysobacter sp. | reverse complement strand
GCCACCGCTGCTGGGCGCATGCACGAAACGGCCCTGGCCGACGTAGATCCCCACGTGGTCGACCGAGCCGGCGCTGGCGAAAAACACCAGATCCGCGGTTGCCAGGCGTTCGGGTGCCAGCCGCGGCCCCGGCCACGCCGACAGCTCGACCGAACTGCGCGGCAGTCGCAGGTCGAGGATGTCGCGATACACGTAATTGACCAGCCCGCTGCAATCGAAGCCGGTTTCAGGTGAGCTGCCGCCGTAGCGGTAGGGCGAGCCGACCAGGCTGATCGCGCGCATCAGTACCGCGTTCGCATCGACGGGGTTTGCCGGTTCCACCAGCGGCCATTCCCGCTGCGCAGCGGTGGCCGGGCGCACGTTGTCCGAGCCGCCGCAGCCGGCGCCCGAAAGCACGAGCACGGCAACGGCCAACGCCTGAACTGGCGCCCGCAGGGGCTTGCCCGGATAATGCGCGGCCTTCTTCACGGTCGACAGCTTGGCCGGTCGCGCTTGCCGCGACAAGCCCACGGTCGTGCGTCCCTTCGGTGGCCCTGCCGCCATCACCCGAGTCCAGTCCATGAACATCCAGAAAGACAGCGTCGTGCGTTTCCACTACACCGTGTCCGAGCAGGGCCAGGAACCGATGGAGACGTCCGAAGGGCGCGATCCGCTGGCCATCCTCGTGGGCCACGGCAACATCATCCCGGGCCTGGAAAAGGCGATGGAAGGTCGGACCGCGGGCGAGAAGTTCGAAGTCGACGTGTCCGCCGCCGAGGCCTATGGCGAGCGCCGCGACGGCCTGACCCAGCGCGTGCCGAAGAAGCACTTCGAAGGCCAGCGCCTGCAGCCGGGCATGCAGGTCGTGCTCAACACGAACTTCGGCCCGCGCGCGGTGACGATCCAGAAGGTCGGCATGAGCGTGGTGGACGTCGACCTGAACCACCCGATGGCCGGCAAGGACCTGCATTTCGCGATCGAGGTCATCGAAGTGCGCGAGGCGTCGGCCGAAGAGCTCGAGCACGGCCACGTGCACGGCGCGGGCGGCCACCAGCACTGAGGCGCGTCCCCACGGATACGGAAGAGCCCGCGCAAGCGGGCTTTTTTGTTTTCCGGCGCCGTGTTGTGCGCCCGTCGCGACCGCTGCATTTCGCGCGCACCGTCATGCCACGGATGACTTCCGGCCCGGGCTAAATGTTGCGCAGCTGACACAATGCCCGCTCGAGGCGGGAGGCCCGGATATGCAGACAGGATTGTTGTTGACCCCCGTCCAGGGGGGCGAGCGCATCGTGGCGATGGACGTGCTGCGCGGTTTCGCGCTGCTGGGCATCTTCCTGATGAACATCGAGGCGATGGCGGGCCCGCTGGGGCTCGCGGTCACCGGCCTCAACCCGAGCCTGGACGGGCTGGACCGCTGGGTGGACGCAGCGATCTACATCCTGGTGCAGGGCAAGTTCTACCTGCTGTTCTCGCTGCTGTTCGGCATGGGATTCGCGGTGATGATGCGTCGCGCGGAAGCGGCGGGCCGCCCGTTCACCGGGCTGTACCTGCGCCGCTCGCTTGGCCTGCTCGCAATCGGCACCGTGCACATGGTGCTGGTCTGGTCCGGCGACATCCTGATGGCGTACGCGCTGCTGTCGCTGCTGCTGTTGTGGGCGATGCGCAACCGGGCGACCTCGCGCCTGCCGCGCTGGGCGCTGTCGTTCTACGCGATCCCGATCGTGATGATCCTGCTGCTCGGCGCGGTCGTTGAAATGGCGCGGATGGACCCGGCCTCCGCCCAGGAGACGGCGCGCCAGCAGGCCAGCCAGGCCGCGGAGTTCACGCGCATGGTGGCCGTGCAGCGTGCAGCGTTCGGCGGCGGCGACTACGCGGCAGCGACCGCCCAGCGCGTGCAGGACATGATCGATACCGCGGCGCCCATGCTGCTGTTCGGCTGGCAGGTGCTGGCGATGTTCGTGCTCGGCATGTGGTTTGTGCGCAGCGGCGCGGTCGAGCGGCCGGCCGACTTCGAGCGGCTGTATTCGCGGCTGCGCCGGATCGCTTTGCCGCTGGGCCTGGCGCTGATGCTGGTGTCGTACCGGCTGGACCCGACGTTCACGAGCGATATCGACCTCACGACGGGATCCGCGCTCGCGCTCGCATGGATTGCGAACCTGTTGATAGCGCTGGGCTATTTCGCATGGGTCATGCGCGGCCTGGATTCGCGCGGGTGGGCACCGCGTCTGGCGGTGCTCGCCCCGGCCGGGCGCATGGCACTCACCAATTACCTCGCGCAGTCGGTGATCGGCACGCTGGTCTTCTACGGCTACGGGCTGGGCTGGTTCGAGCAGCTTCCGCGCGCATGGCAGCTGCCGTTCGTGCTGGTGGTGTTCGCCCTGCAGGTGGCGTGGAGCCGGTGGTGGCTGGAGCGGTTCCGCTACGGGCCGGCGGAGTGGCTGTGGCGCGCGATGACGTATGGCCGCCGCCCCGTGATGCGGCTGGAGCCTGTCGCGGCCAATTAAACTGCGCGCATGGAACAGCGCGAAGATGTGGTGGTGGTCGGAGCCGGCGTCATCGGGCTGTGCAGCGCGCTGGCGCTGGTGGAGGCCGGCCGCCGTGTCCGCGTGATCGACGCCGGGCGCATTGGCGGCGGCAGCTCGCACGGCAACTGCGGCACGATCACTCCGAGCCACGCGCCCCCGCTGGCGGCGCCCGGCATGGTCATGACCGCGTTGCGCATGATGGTGTCGCCGGAGTCGCCGCTGTACATCCGCCCCCGGTTCGACCCTGTGCTGTGGAGGTGGCTGTGGCGCTTCGCCGGCCGCTGCAACCTGCGCGACTGGGAAACCAGCGCGCGCGCGAAATCCGCGCTCCTCAACGACTCGCGACAGCGGCTGCATGACTGGGTGCAGCGCTACGGGCTGGACTGCGAGTTCACGGCCTCGGGCGAGGACTACGTCTTCCGCGACCGGCGCCGCTTCGAACACGGCCAGGGCGAGCTGGCGCTGCTGCGGGGACTGGGCATCGACGTCGAGGTGATCGACGGGCCCGCCTACGAGGCGCAGGAACCGGCAATGAAACCCGGTGTCGCCGGGGCGATCCGCTTTTCCGGCGACGCCGCGCTGCGCCCGGACCGCTACGTGGTCGAGCTCGCCCGCGTGCTGCGCGCACGGGGCGGCGAAATCGACGAACACCGCGCGGTTGAATCGCTCTCGGAATCCGCGGACGGCGTGCTGCTGCAGACCGGGGCCGGACCGCTGCGCGCCGGGCAGGTGGTGCTCGCGGCCGGCGCGTGGTCGCCGCGCCTGGCACGCGCGGTCGGCCTGCCGTGGCTGCAACGCGCGATGCAGCCGGGCAAGGGCTACTCGATCACCTATTCCAGCCCGTCGCGCGTGCCGCGGCGGCCGCTGGTGCTGCGCGAACGCTCGGTGTGCGTCACGGCCTGGGGCAGCGGTTTCCGCCTCGGCAGCACGATGGAGTTCTCCGGCTTCGACGAGGTGTTGAACGAGCGCCGGCTTGGCGCGCTGGAACGCGGCGCCGCCGAATACCTGCACGAGCCGACCGGCCCGGAAGTGCGCGAGCGCTGGTTCGGCTGGCGGCCGATGAGCTGCGACGACATCCCGATCATCGGCCGTGCGCCCGGCCACGAGCACCTGTGGCTCGCGACCGGCCACGGCATGATGGGCGTCGGCATGAGCGCCGGCACCGGGCAGCTGCTGGCGGACCTGATGCTCGGCCGCGAGCCGGCCATCGACCCGCGTGCTTACGCGCCGCAGCGGTTCCTGTAGCCGGCCGTGGCCGGGGCGGGCGCCGTCGAGAGCGTGCCGATGCAGGACGCGGATGGGCGAAGACACGAATGAGGTGCTTTAAAGCCCCGAAACGGGGCTTTAAAGACACCGATGAGGTGCATTCAAGGCTCAACGGGACGCTTTAAAGACATGCATGAGGTGCTCTCAAGGCCCGGATTGAGCCTGTAAAGACACGCATGAGGTGCTCTCGAGGCCCGATCTGGGCCTTTAAGGACACGAACGAGGTGCTCTCGAGGCCCGATCCCGGCCTTCAAAGACATCGAAGAGGTGCTCTCGAGGCTCGCCCGACCGCTTTAAAGACGCGGGTGAGGCGCTCTCGAGGCTCGCCGCGACGCTTTAAAGACACGAACGTGGTGCTCTGCAGGTCCGACAGGGTGGACCAAGGAATTGGAGGGGCATTCACGTCGGCTGCGTTCACCACCCGCACCCGCTTCGCGGATGCATGCCGCCTCGTCCACACCGCCTCATGCACGCTGCGGCCTCGCCGGCCGGCAACCCGGCCGACGCGACCTGCCGCAAGGAGAGTGCAATGACGCGTGACTTCGACCTCATCGTCGTGGGCGGCGGTTCCGGCGGCCTCGCCGGGGCGTTCCGCGCGGCTGAGCACGGCGCACGCGTCGCGCTGCTCGAACCCGGGGCGCTGGGCGGCACCTGCGTCAATGTCGGCTGCGTCCCGAAGAAGGCGATGTGGCTGGCCGCCGAGGTGGCCGCCACGCTGCGTCATGCAGCCGTGCTCGGTTTCGACATCGCGCCGCCGCCTCTGGACTGGCCGGTGTTCATCGCCCATCGCGAGCGCTACATCACCAATATCCACGCCGGCTACCGACGGCGGCTGGATGCGGCCGGCATCGCGCTGCTGCCGAACCGCGGCCGCCTGCTGGACGCGCGCCGCGTGCAGACCGACGACGGCGTCGTGCTGAGCGCGCGACATATCCTGCTGGCCACCGGCGGCGCGCCCGTGCGCCCGGCGCTGCCCGGCGCGGAACTCGGGGCGGTTTCAGACGATGTCTTCAATTGGCGCGCGGCGCCGGAAACCGTCGCGATTATCGGCGCGGGGTATATCGCGGTCGAAATGGCCGGTGTGCTGCAGGCGCTGGGCAGCCGCGTGACCCTTCGCGTGCGCGGCCCGCGCCTGCTGGAAAGCTTCGATCCCGAACTCAGCCAGATGCTGGCCGAGGACTATCGCCAGGCCGGTGTGGACTGCCGGTTCATGACCGGTACCCATGCCCTTGAGCAGGCCGGCGACGGCTTCCGTCTGCAGAACGAGGACGGCTCGTGGAGCGAAACGTTCGGCCAGGTCGTCTTCGCCACCGGCCGCGCACCGAACACGGCCGGGCTGGGCCTGGATGCCGCCGGCATTGCGCTCGACGTGCGCGGACTGATTCCCGTGGACGAATTCAACGCCACCTCGGCCGAGGGCGTGTACGCCGTGGGCGACATCACGCCCGCACCCGCATTGACACCCGTGGCAATCGCGGCCGCGCGCAGGCTGATGGACCGCGTGTTCGGCGGTCGGCCGCGGCGCCCGCTGGCGCTGGACAGCGTCCCGACCGTGGTGTTCACGCATCCGCCGATCGCGCAGGTCGGCCTCACCGAGGCGCAGGCGCGCGCGCGCTTCGGCGACGACGTGCAGGTGCTGAAATCCGATTTCCGCGCGATGCTGCATGCGCTGGCCGACGTGCCGCAACGCAGCCTGTTCAAGGTCGTCTGCGCGGGTCCGGAGAAACAGGTGGTCGGCATCCACCTGCTGGGCGAGGCGGCCGACGA
>CADCUA010000590.1 GCA_902805755.1 uncultured Lysobacter sp. | reverse complement strand
GGTGCCGACTGCGACCGCCGCCAGCGTCTGCGTGCCGTGGCGACCGGCGATCACGCTGTCCACGAAGCTGATCAGCCCGGTCGACACGTGCCCGGCCACGAGCGGCGCGGCGAGCACGGCGGTGGTGCGGATCTCGCCGGACAGGCGGCGAACGGGCGGGACAGGGCGCGACATGAAGACCGAACGGTGCACGCGCCGGGCGGCGCGAGGGGCGCCATCTTAGCGGCGGCGTGTGCAGAAGGTGCCGCGGGACATGCGGGCGTGTTGCAATGGCGACCTGCACCACGCGACGGGGAACGCGATGCACACGGACGAGCGGCCTGCCGCCTGCGAAAACTGCACAACGCCGCTCAACGGTGCGTACTGCCATGCGTGTGGCCAGCATGCGGTAAACCCGACGCGCCACTTCGGCCATGCGATCGAGGAGGTATTCGAATCATTCTGGCACCTGGACGGGCGCGTGTTCCGCACGCTGCGCGATCTGTTCGTGCCGGGTCGGGTGGCATGCAACTACTTCGCCGGCCAGCGCGCGCGCTACATCCCGCCGCTGCGCCTGTTCGTGGTGCTCACCGTGATCACGTTCTTCGTCGGGCCGTTGGTGCTCGACGGCGGCGACTCGATCAATGTCGGCAGCAGCGAAGGCGCGAAGGCCACGTTCGCGCAGGCCAAGGACGCGGAGGCCGTGGACAACCAGCTCCAGCGTGCGCTCGCGCAGATCCGTCAGGCACGCCGCGAAACCACGGCTGTTCCGGGGTTTGCTGCTGCAATGGCGGCGGCCGAAGACGATCTTCGCGAACAGGCGGCTGCGCGCAAGCGTGAACTCGTGGCGGCCGCGCCCGCGAGACTGCAGCAAGCCCGCACGTCGTCCACGAACGACGCGCGCGCCGCGGCCCGCATCGCGGCGGACGCGTCGCCGGGCGCGGCGGAATCCACAGGTAAACCCCGTGCTCAAGCCGGCGCCGCAACCACTGTGAAAACGCCGGCGCGCGCCGGCAAGGACTCAAGCGAGAGCGGTGTGCAGAGCTTCACGCGCGAGGTGCTCGGCAGCCGCCTGCGTAATCCCGACACGCCCTGGCACGAGCGCGACAACCCGGTGAACCTGCCCTGGTTGCCGGACTTCGGCAATCGCTGGCTCAACCACCGGCTCGCGAATGCCGAACGCAACATGGACCGCATTGATGGCGACGGCGGCTCCGACCGGCTGCTGGACTCGCTGCTCGCCGCCGTGCCGTCGGCGCTGTTCGTGCTGGTGCCGGTGTTCGCGCTGATGCTCAAGCTGGTCTACATCCGCAGCGGTCGCGGCTACCTTGAACACTTGGTGGTCGCACTATACAGCCACGCCTATCTGCTTCTGGTGCTGCTGGCTTCGTTCGTTCTAGCCGCGCTCGACGGCGCAGAAAATTCCCCGGCCTCCACTGCCGCCGGGCTCAGCCAGGTGGCGGTCTGGGGCACGGTCCCGGTCTACCTGCTGCTGATGCAACGGCGCGTCTACCGCCAGCGCTGGTGGCTGACGGCAACGAAGTTCGTGCTGATCGGCTTCGCCTACCAGTTCCTGGTGCTGGGCGGAGCGGTGTATGCCATGTTCGCCGGCCTGACCAGCGGCGGGTAGGAGGTTTCCATGATCTACGAGGTCAACATCGATCTCGACGCGCAGCTGCGGCAGCGTGCGGTCGTTGATCCCACCGCCGAGCGCGCAGGGCGCGAAGATGTCCGCCTGCGCGCGGCTTTGCAGCGCCTGCTGCCGCCGTACAAGGCGCCCGGCATGGAGCGCCTGTAGGCGCTGTGGCAAGAGCGCGCGCGCTA
>CADCUA010000589.1 GCA_902805755.1 uncultured Lysobacter sp. | reverse complement strand
GCGGCAGCACTGGCGCCCCACGGTATCGAGGTCGATCGCATCCCGATTGCGTTTAACGTCTTCATGAACGTGGCGGTCGACGCCGACAGCGGCAAAATCAAAGTGCTGCCGCCGCTGAGCAGGCCGGGCGATTTCATCCGCCTGCGTGCGGTCATGCCGCTCGTCGTCGGCATGACGGCATGCTCGGCTGGGCAGTCCAACAACTTCAAATACAAGCCGATCGACTATCGCGTGGAGCGCGCGGCCGGTTGAAGTGGCGCGCGGTGGAAGGACGCTGGCGTCCTGAATGTCTACTTCGCGTTGAGGGCGTTCGTTACCCGCAGTCCACACAGCCTCGTGAAGACACAGTCGGACCCGTGTCAGAAACAGGGCAGGCAGATGCGACCGTCCTGCGCGATGCCCTTTGCCACGCGCCGTCTATGATCGCGCCGACCTTATAGCGCGGCCGAATTCACACAATGTACGCTCGGCCGAGCGTCCCATCTTGAACTCTTCGGAAAGCAATGGGGTGCACGATGAGTCGCCAAGTTTCTGCTCTACACGTAACTACGCTTGCGCTGGCAGTCGCCAGTTTGTTGGTCGGCTGCAATCGTTCCGTCGAACCGACTGGCAATGCCGCGCCAACGTCAGCCGCGGCCACCGGGCAACCGGCAGCCCCTGAACCTGCAACCGCGACACCGCCGCAAGCCGATGCGCAGATGCAGGCTGTGCTCGACCAGCTGGGCAAGCTCGGCGGCAAGCCGATCGACACGCTGGAGCCGGCGGAAGCACGCAAGCAACCGTCGCCCACGGATGCGGTCAAGGCCTTGATCACTTCGCAGGGCAAGACGCCGACGCCGGAAGCGGTCGGCAAGGTCGAGAACCGGACGTTCCCGGGCCCGGGCGGCGCGGTGCCGGTGCGCATCTACACGCCGGCGGCCGCGGCCGATGCGGGCGGCGCGCGACCGGTGGTGCTGTACATCCACGGCGGCGGCTGGGTGATCGCCGACCTCGACACCTACGACGCGAGCCCGCGCGCGATCGCGAACGCGGCAAACGCGATTGTCGTGTCGACGCATTACCGCCAGGCGCCGGAACACAAGTTCCCGGCCGCGCATGACGACACCTTGGCCGCGTACAAGTGGGTGCTCGCGAATGCCGCGTCGTTCGGCGGCGACCCCAAGCGCGTGGCCGTGGTCGGCGAAAGCGCGGGCGGCAACATGGCCGCGAACATCGCACTCGCCGCGCGCGACCAGAAGCTGCAGGCGCCGGTGCACCAGGTGCTCGTTTACCCGGTCGCGAGCGCATCGATGGATACGCTCTCGTACACCGAGAACGCGAAGGCGAAGCCACTCAACAAACCGATGATGCAGTGGTTCGCAAAGCACTACCTGCCTGCGTCCGAAAGCGGCACCGACCCGCGCATCAGTCTGGTACAACGCACCGACCTCAAGGGCCTCGCGCCGGCGACGGTGGTGCTCGCGCAGATCGATCCGCTGCGTTCGGAAGGCGAACGCTACGGCGAAGCGCTGCGCGCGGCCGGCGTGCCGGTGACGATCAAGAGCTACGACGGCGTCGCCCACGAGTTCTTCGGAATGGGCGCCGTGGTCGACAAGGCGAAACAGGCGCAGCAGCTGGTCGGCCAGCAGCTCAAGTCCGCGTTCCAATCGTCGGCTACATCGCAGGCCACGACGCCCGCGAAGGGCGAAACCACGCCTGCTGCCCTCATCGGAACCTGACCCATGACCCGTACTTCCAAACTGTCTTTGACTATTCTTGCCGCTGCGCTGATGGCCGCGGCACCCGCCTACGCCCAGTCGAGCGG
>CADCUA010000588.1 GCA_902805755.1 uncultured Lysobacter sp. | reverse complement strand
GAGGTTGCCGAACGGCGGCATCGCGCCGGGCTCGCAATCGCTGAACACCGGGCGGAACTCGTCCTCGTGAGCGAGCTCCACCGCTGCGCCACCGAGCGCGAGCGCGAGCCGGTGCAGATCGGCGTGGTAGGCCGCCGGCATCACCAGCATGGCCAGCGTGCCGTCGACCCGGATCATCACGGTCTTGGCGAAATGCTGGCGCGGCACATGCGCGGCAACCGCAGCCGCCGCCGCGGTATCGGTGCGCTCGTGAGGCAGCGTGGTGTAGTGGCTGTGGCGTTCGTCGAGGAAGTGGTGCAGGCGCGGGCACAGCATGGCCGTCTCCGGGCGGCGATGCGATTCCGCTTCGGCGTCGCCACTGCGGCGTGTGCGCACGCGTCCTGCGCGGCACGGAAATCCAGCATCGCGCGCGAAAAGTCAGCGTGGTGTGTCGAAACGATGCACGCGCACGCCGGCCGCTGCCGATTCTCGACGCGCGGCTCAGCCGCCGGGCGCGGCCCCGATCAATTCCACTTCGGCAGCTTGTCGGGGTTGAGCTCGCCGACCTCGAACACCGCCGCGCGCGTGCCACCGGCCTTGACCGGAAACTCGATCGTCAGCGTCTTCTCGGCCTGCTTGGCAAGCTTCCACAGCGCCGCCTCGTCCTCGATGAACATCGCGATCGCCTCGTCCGTGTCGGGCCGGCTGCCGGCCATCGAGCGCGGCTTGCCCTCATCGACCGTGACCTTGAGCCGGCAACCGCCGTAGCAGTTGAAATCACCGGCTTCCAGCGTGAGGTAGCTGCTGCGCCCCCAATCGGGGTGGTCGCGGAAGATCAGCTGGACCTGCTTAGCGCCGCTGCCGTCGGTGTCGAGCGGCTGCCTGGCATAGATCGCCGCCGACAGCTGGCTGCCGCCTTTCACCGCTTCGGTCTGGTAGATCCACAACGCTGCCATGCGCCGCTGCTCGCGCTCGGCCTCGGCCTTCGCCTTCGCTTCCTCGTACTGCGGCTTGATGCGCGCGGCGGCCTTGCTGCTGCCGAACTGCGACATCAGTACATCGCCGTGCGCGCGCGCCAGCGTCCAGTTGCGCTTTCCGTATTCGGCCTCGAACTGCTTTGCAGCGTCTTCCGCCGCGCGCTCGTCGGCAGCCGCCTGCGCGGCGGCTTTCGCGGCCGGATCCTCGGCCGGCTGGCAGGCGCCGAGCATCAGCACGGCGGCGCACAGCAACGGGGTCATCGACTTCATGCTCGATCTCCAATGCGGGCACCGACAGCATCCATCAGGACGCGTCGATGGCTCGCCATGAACCGTCTCGGAAAACCGATGCCGGGCACGGGCCCGGCATCGGCGGGGTGCTTACTGCGCGCCGCCGGATGCGGGCTGCTTGGCCTTCGCGATCACCTGTTCCACCGACCCGGTGGTGATCGGGTGGTAACCCGCGCGCGCCTTCGCGAACGTCGCCTCCGCGAGCGCAAGGCCCTGCGGCGTCTTCGAAAGCTCGGTGTAGGTCGGCATGATCAGCTTGCGGCGACCGACGCGTGCGATGAACTCGGCGAGCGCCGTATTCGCCTGCGTGTAACCGCTGCGCACCGCGAGCGGGTACCAGCGCTGCGCGATCTCGCCGTTCGGCGTGCCGGTGAACTTGTACTGCGCATCGAGCTTCGCCATCTGCTCGGGCGTGAGCTTTTCCGGCATGCCTTCGATGAAGTGCACCCACTCCTGCGTGACCCACTTGCCGGTCGCCGCCGGGTCCGGAAGCGTGCCGGCATCCAGGAACGCCTTGCGCGCGGCGTCGACCACATCGAAGCGCGCCGACGTCGTTTT
>CADCUA010000587.1 GCA_902805755.1 uncultured Lysobacter sp. | reverse complement strand
GCGGCGCGCCGTTCGCGTCGGGCGTGGTGGTTGCGGATGCGGACATGGAAGTCACCGGCACGCCTGCGACCTACGCGGTTCGTACCGCCAGCGGCGGCCTGGCAACCCGCAGTTTCTGCGCGCACTGCGGCTCGCCGATGTTCACGCGCGGCGACGCGAATCCCGGATTCGTCTCGGTGCGGTTTCCTACGCTCGACAACACCGCGCACTTCCAGCCGATGCTCGAAATCTGGACCGCCAGCGCGCAGCCGTGGGTGTGTTTCAGCGAGGCGATTCCCCGTTTTGCCCAATCTCCCTAGTCCTGGCAGCGGACTTTCGGCCTGACAGTTCGTACACGTCGAGCCCGCCTCGCAGAATGCAATAGCTCCAGTCTCCGGGGCGCAACGGAATAGCCATGACGTCTCATCACCTACTCAAAACGCTGCTATTCGCCAGCCTGCTGGCTCCCGGTGTCGCCCTTGCCGGACCGGCCGCCGAGCAGGGTTCGATGTTGGCGGTGCGGGGCGTAAAAATCACACTGGCGAAGAAGCCCGAGCGCTTTGATCCGCACTGCGTCGATGCCATGCCGGAGTACATGCTGGCCGACCTGATCCAGCCGCTGCTTGCTGCCCGACTCACCGCCGCTGAGCTTCGTGAGATGGATGCGTTCTACGGCAGTGATCTGGGCATTCGATTCAATGCCGGTGCTGCGGCGCCGAACGCAGGTTCGCCGGAGGAGCTGCATGCGAAATTCAGCGAAGCCGAGCGGGGGTCCATCGGGCGAACGCTGGCGACAGCGGCGGCGGAAAAGTACTTTGCCGTGATCTCGAGTTCGAATCCCGATCTGATCGGCGGCGTGCAGGAACGACTGCGCGCGCATATGAAGCAATGCGTGCGAGTGCCATGACAGTACGCGCATGCGGACGCGGATCTGCAACGGGGTCTTGGTCAGGTATCAACCCATCCCAGGAGCTCCATTGCACATGAAGTCATTGATCGTTGCCGCCGCCCTCGTTCTGTGTGGACCGGCTGTTGCGCAGACCGCCGTCGTCGCGTCACCCGCGCATGCGCAGTTGCTTGCCAGCCCGGCCGAGGACCTGCGGGCGAACAAGCGGCTGGTCTACGACTTCTGGCGTGAGGTGCTCGAGGGCGGACAGCTCGATCGCGCATCGACATACCTCGTCGAGGACTACATCCAGCACAACCCGAACGTGCCATCCGGCCGTGCGGGCTTCGTGGAGTTTTTCGCGCGGATCACCAAGCCGGCCGCAGTGGCCGAGGCGGTCAAGGCGCCACTGGTCGCGATTACCGCGGAGGCGGATATGGTCGTGGTGTCGTCCGTGCGCACGCTGCCGGTTCCGGGTGTGGCCGGCAAGACCTACACCACCACCTGGTTCGACATGTTCCGGGTCCGCGACGGCAGGATTGTCGAGCACTGGGACAGCGCGCTGCTGCAGCGGTAGTTGGTGGCTTGGAGGTTCAATCAAAGTGGTGCGCGACGCGGCGTCGACTTGATTGGAGTGCATGCGCAAGCGCCGTTTCACAACGACGCCACGCGCGGCTACCGATGACTTCCTGCCCTTGAGAGCACGCGTCGCGGCGCCCACGATGGTGTTCCGCCCTGAGGGGCGCACCGGGGCAGGGCATTGCATGCAGAAGTCGCGCGTCTGGGTCTACGTGGCGCTGCTCATCGCCGTGAGCGGGGTGGTCATTCATATCGGCGCTGTCTTTGCCGGTGACGCGTGGTTCGTTTTCTTCAACGCGCCACCGAGTGTGGTGGCATCTGCAAGAGCCGGCACATGGCTCGCGCCGCTGAGCGCGTCCGTCATCGCATTGCTCATGGCGTTGTGCGCCGTCTATGCGGCCTCTGCGCTTGGATGGGTTCGCCGCCCGCCGCTGCAACGGATCGGACTTGCAGGCATCGCGGTCGTCTGCCTGCTTCGCGCATTGATCCTGCCCGTGCTCGCCATCGGCCATCCCGAGCTGCGCAACATGTTCGAGGTCATCAGTGCGCTTGTCTGGGGCACCGCCGGCATCGGTTTCGCAGTGGGGTTCCGCCTTGCCAGGGCGGGGCACGGCAATCCCGCCGGTCGTTGCGCGGCTGGCCCGATTACGATGTCATGCGTATCCAGCGACTGAGATGACCCCGCAGTGGCCAAAGCAGGTTTCACAGCTCGGCTCGAGCGCCCCGCTGATCCCGGGCCGGGCGCGGGCTGGGCGTTTGTGGTGCTGCCGAAGGAGGCAAGCGAAACCTTGCCACGGCGCGGACGGACGACTGTCGATGGAACGATCAACAGCGTCGCTTTCCGCGAAACGCTTGAGCCCGACGGTCAGCTCAGCCACTGGCTGAAGGTGGGGCCGCAACTGCGGGAAGCCGCAGGCGTCGATTTCGGCGACATCGTGGCGGTGGAGGTGATGCCGGTGGCAGCGGAGCCGGATCCGAAGGTCCCTGCGGACCTCGGGCAAGCGCTGCGTGCAAGCCCGGAGGCACGCATCGCGTGGGACAGCACGACCGCCGTTGCGCGCCTGGACTGGATCCATTGGCTGGACTCCGCAAAGCAGGCAAGGACGCGCGACAAACGCATCGCCGATGCCTGCGACATGCTTGCCTCGGGTAAGCGCAGGGTGTGCTGCTTCGATCCGTCCGGCTTCTACAGCAAGGCATTCAAGCCGCCACTCGCGGCTGACTGAGGGCACGCATTTCACGCAGGGGAATACAGGGCCATGGCGACGAGGCGGCGCGAGGAGCGATGCCCGCTTCTGCTCGGAAGCGCACATTTTTCTGCGTGACACCCTGCGGATCGGCTCGAGGGAGGTAGCATTCCTCACCCAGCCTTCACGGATGAATCCCGGTGCCGACCTCCCAGCTTTCCGTCTACTTCTTCCTGCAGGCCGCGGTCATCCTGCTGGTCGCGCGACTGGTCGGCCGCCTTGCGCAGAAGTTCGGACAGCCGCAGGTCGTTGGCGAAATGATCGCCGGCGTCACCCTGGGCCCGTCGCTGTTCGGCCTGTTCCTGCCGGACCTGCAGCAGGCGCTGTTCCCGAAGCAGACGCTAGACACGCTCTACGTGCTCGCGCAGCTCGGCGTCGGGCTTTACATGTTTCTCGTCGGCACCGAGTTCCGCGACGACCACTTCCGCGCGCGCTACAAGAGCGCGCTCTCGGTCTCGCTGGCCGGCATCCTCGCGCCGTTCGTGCTCGCGTTCGCGCTGGCGCCGTGGCTGCTGACGCTGCCGGGCCTGTTCTCGGCGAAAGCGCAGCCGCTGCAGGCGTCGTTGTTCCTCGGCGCGGCGATCGCGATCACGGCGTTCCCGATGCTTGCGCGGATCATTTCCGAGCGGGGCCTGGCCGGGACGCCCCTCGGCACGCTCGCACTCACCGCGGGCGCGATCGATGACGCGGCGGCGTGGTGCATCCTCGCGATCGTGCTTGCCAGCTTCGGCAAGGGCTGGGACCAGGCCTACCTCGCGATCGGCGGCGGCGCGGCATTCGCTGGCTTCATGCTGCTGGTCGGCCGTCGCCTGCTGCGTCGCCTCGCCGACCAGGTGCTGCCGGACCAGCCGCTGAGCGCGACGATGCTGTCCGCGGTGCTGGGCATCTTCTGCGTGAGTGCATTCGCGATGGACGCGATCGGCATCCACGCCGTATTCGGCGGCTTCATCCTGGGCGCGTGCATGCCCAAGGGCGCGCTCACCGAGAAGCTGCGCACGCAGTTGCAACCGTTTGTCGTGATCTTCCTGCTGCCGATGTTCTTCACGTTCTCGGGCCTGAAGACGCAGCTCGGCCTCGTCGTGCAGCCGGAGCTTGCGCTCGCGACGATCGCGATCCTGGTCGCTTCGTTCTGCGGCAAGGGTCTTGCCTGCTGGGCGGCCGCGCGCGCCACGGGCGAGAACAACACCGATGCGATGGCCATTGGCGCGCTCATGAACGCGCGCGGGCTGATGGAGCTGATCCTCATCAACATCGGCCTGCAGGCCGGCGTGATCGAGCCCGGCCTGTTCTCGATCCTCGTGCTCATGGCGATCGTCACCACACTGGCGGCGACGCCTTTGTTCAACTGGATCGTAAGGCGCTCGCGGCCCGAGGCGGTTGTCGAGGCGGTGTCCCGGGTCTAGTGGATCGGCGCTTCGGGCGTCGCAACGGTGGTTGGAGGCAGCTGTCGGCGTCCTAGGGAAGCGGACTCACAGACGCCCGGGCGGACAGGTTGCAGATGAATGACGGCTGAGTTCGCTGCCGTGGTCCGGAGTGTGAATGCGTTGTTATGACGCCGCGCTGACATGTCATCGCAGACCATCCGGACCGTCGCCTCGCGGTCGCCGCCTCCATGTCGTTCCAGCTTCAACATGAAAAACGAACATGGCTGTCGAACAGCGAGATCCAGCTCGAGCTCGGAAGACTTGCGCTCAAACTCACGCGAGCCGACGAGCGCCGGCGGGTGGCGACGCGCGGTACGTCCACGTACCCGCGGACGATGGTGAACTGGTTCCTTGAAGCCAGCCTGGGGTTGGTGCAGAAGACCCGGCCCATCCAGCGGCGCTACGTGATACAGCGGCTGGCCACGATGGCCGAGACGTTCGAGCTGCACATCATCGGGCTCGAGACGTGGCTGCTGGACCAGGTCGCGTCCTGGCGCAGGCGCTGTGACCAAATCCCGATGCCGACTGCCAGCAGCGGACTTCAGGCGATTCAGGGCCAGCACTGAGCACAGCCTCAATGGCCTGACTTGCTGCGGATGCATCCGCGACGCCAACCGTGCGGCATGCGGGTACGGGCGAGAGGGAAGACCAGCGAACCGGTGCTGTACCGACCGCATCGTGTGCACTTGGAATGCACGTTCGAAAACGCCGCCTGACGGCATGCGCACGGTGCGGTCATCAACGCAGGTCGTTGCACGCCACGCGTTACGTTTCGCGATTGCCTCTGGACGAATCCCCCGCGTCGGCGAACGAGGGCCATCTCTGCAGCCGCTCGTGCAGGATCAGCATGGCCTGGGAGAGCGCCAGCTGCTGATCGACGAAGGCCCAGGCGGCCGTTCCGTTCGGAAACTCCATCAACGACAGCAGGTAGCGGCTGCATTCGCGGCCGATCCACACGCGCTCGGGTGCGCTGGGCGGTTTGGCAAACTCGCCGGTCTGGCAATCCAGCGGACCTCCGACGTAGTGAACAAGAGGCATGGCTTCATTCGCGGTCAAACGGCCCCGGACTCTGCGACATCGCCTCACGTCCCGGCGTGAAGCCCGGGCATTCGGCCGGCGCGCCTGCCGCGCAAGCCCGTGCCGGGATCCGGGTGTACTGCCTGTCGTACATCGGAAGACAGAGGCGTCCGGGTGCGCAGCCGTCATGCACCTCGCGGCTGTTCGCGGTGAACGACTCCGCGCGCTGTGAGCTCCTGCAGGCATGTTTCGAGCGGCATGGGCCGCGCGAGCCCGAATCCCTGCGCAAGGTCGACGCCGATTGTGGCCAGAGCGGCAAGAACGTCGGGGTTTTCCACGCATTCGGCGACCGTTCGCAGCCCCATCAGGTGGCCGATGGAGTTGATCGAGGCGACCATCGCGCGGTCCACCTGATCGGCGTCGATGGTTTTGACGAAGCT
>CADCUA010000586.1 GCA_902805755.1 uncultured Lysobacter sp. | reverse complement strand
CCGAAACCGACCGCGTAATCGCCGGCCGCGGTCGATGCGGGCAATCGCCCGGCCGGCACGCTGCCGGCCTCGACCATCGGAAGCGCCCCGCCCGCCGGTGCCGGCATGGTCGTGGCCGCCCGGCCCGCCGTCGGCGCACCGAGTGGCAGCTCGCGCGTCTCGAAGCCGGCCTGCGGCGCTGCCGGGACATCCAGCGAGACATCGCCGACGCCGCTTTCAGGCGCCGGTCCCTTGACCAGCATCGGCAGGAAGATCACTGCGAGCGCGACCAGTACGGCCCCGCCAACCAGGCGCTGTTTCAGAGCGGTTTCCATCGGACCTCGCCACGCCACCGGGCGCGAATGAGGCGCGAATTATACGCGCGCCGTGGCGCGTCCCCCGGCCAGCGCCCGCTCGATTCAGCCCGCGCCCAGTTGCCGCAGCGCATCGGCCGCGGTGTGGAACGAACCGAACACGATGATCCGATCGCCCGGACGCGATGCCTCGCGCGCTGCGGCAAGCGCGGCCGCCACGTCTTCGTGCAGCGCGCAATCGCGCACGCCCGGCGGCATGCGTGCCTGCAGCTCGGCCGCCGTGCCGCCGCGCGGGCCGTGATCGAGCAGGCCCGCGAGATGCCAGTGCGCGACCGCTCCAGCCAATGGCTCGACGATGCCCGGCACGTCCTTGTCGGTAAGCACCGCGAACACCGCAATCACGTCACCGCGCGCGGGCTCGAGCGCCAGCCAGCGCGCCAGTTCGCGTGCGGCCTGCGGGTTGTGGCCGACGTCGACGACGATCTCGACTCCGTCGCGCTCCAAACGCTCCAGCCGTGCGCGGACCCGCGCGCCCGCGACGCCATCCACAAGCGCCTGCTCGGGCAGCTCAACGTCCAGCGCCCGCAGCGCGGCGATCGCGACCGCGGCATTGCGCAGCTGCACCGGTGCAGCCAGGCGCGGCCTTGGCAGCTCGATTTCGAAGCCGACCTCGCGCCAGCGCCAGCGTTCGTCGTCGATCGCTTCGAAGAAGAAGTCGCAACCGCTGCGCACGGCCGATGCGCCGATCGCGTAGGCATGGCGCAGCACGCTGGACGGCGGATCGTCATCGCCCAGCACCAGCGGCTTCCACGCGCGTGCGATGCCGACCTTCTCGCGGCCGATCGCCTCGCGATCGTCGCCCAGATAATCCTGATGGTCGATGTCCACGGTCGTGATCACGGCGACATCCGCATCAACGAGGTTCGTCGCATCCAGCCGCCCGCCCAGGCCGACTTCGAGCACCACCAGGTCCAGCTGCGCACGTTCGAACAACCACAGCGCCGCGAGCGTGCCGTATTCGAAATACGTCAGCGACGTATCGCCGCGCGCGGCTTCCACTGCGTCGAACGCGGCAACCAGCGAGGCGTCATCGGCATCGACGCCGTCGATGCGCACGCGCTCGTTGTAGGCGAGCAGATGCGGCGAGGTGTACGCACCGACGCGCAGCCCGGCGGCGCGCGCGATCGCCTCGATGAACGCGACCGTCGAGCCCTTGCCGTTCGTGCCGCCCACCGTGACCACGTGCCGCGCCGGACGCGTCAACGCAAGGCGCGTGGCGACCGCGCGGATGCGGTCCAGCCCCATCTCGATGGACCGGGGGTGCTGGCGCTCGATGAAGCCCAGCCAGTCGGCAAGCGTGCGGGACATGTCGGTCTCGGAAAACGGCAGCCGCGATTATCGGCGATGCGCGCACGTGGGCGCAGGCCGGCGACCGCTGCATGAGGGACTGCCGCTGTCTTGCGTCTTGCGTCCTGCGTCCTGCGTCTTGCGTCTTGCGTCGATGTCGATGTCGATGTCGATGTCGGAT
>CADCUA010000585.1 GCA_902805755.1 uncultured Lysobacter sp. | reverse complement strand
GATTTACAAATGGCGGGCCGGCCATGCGCGCTGCTGCAGCAGCGACACCGCGTTGCTAGTTGCGATCGCCGCGCGATTTGACGCCACCCACTCCCGACCTCCTCGCCCCGCGAACGCACGTCGCCACCAACCCCACCAGCAACACGCCAACCGTCGAGCCCAGTACCACCGTCGCGCTCATCTCAGGTCCAGCTCAGTACGACCTTGCCGGCCTTGCCCGATTCCATCAGTTCGAAGCCCTGCTGGAATTCGTTGACCGGCAGCTGGTGGGTGAGCACCTTGCCCAGCGGGAAGCCACCGAGCACGAGCTGGGTCATCTTGTACCAGGTCTCGTACATCTTCCGGCCGTACATGCCGTGCAGCACCAGGCCCTTGAAGATGATCTTGTCCCAGTCGGCGCCGGCGCCCTGGGGCATGATGCCGAGCATCGCGATCTTGCCGCCGTGGTACATGCAGTCGAGCATGTCGTTGAATGCGCGCGGGTTGCCGCTCATTTCCAAACCGACGTCGAAGCCCTCCATGTGGAGATCCTTCATCACGTCCTTGAGCGAGGTGTTGGTGACGTTCACCACGCGCGTCGCGCCCATGTCGGCGGCGAGCTTGAGGCGGAAGTCGTTGACGTCGGTGACCACCACGTTGCGCGCGCCGATGTGCTTGCAGATGCCGGCGGCGATGATGCCGATCGGGCCGGCGCCGGTGATCAGCACGTCCTCGCCGACCACGTCGAACTCCAGCGCGCAGTGCGCGGCGTTGCCGTAGGGGTCGAAGAACGCAGCGAGCTCGCTGGGGATCTGGTCCGGGATCGGCCACAGGTTGCTGGCCGGCATCACGATGTATTCGGCGAACGCGCCGTTGCGGTTCACGCCGATGCCGACCGTGTTCGGGCACAGGTGCTGGCGACCGGCGCGGCAGTTGCGGCAGTGGCCGCAGACAATGTGGCCTTCAGCCGAGACGCGCTGGCCGAGCTTGTAGCCGGTCACGCCCGGGCCGAGTTCGGCCACGCGGCCGACGAACTCATGGCCGATCACGAGGCCGGGCTTGATCGTGCGCTGGCTCCATTCGTCCCACAGGTAGATGTGCAGGTCGGTGCCGCAGATCGCGGTCTTCTCCAGCTTGACCAGCACTTCGTTCGGACCCGGCTGCGGCACCGGCACCTCTTCCATCCAGATGCCTTTGGTCGCTTCGCGCTTGACCAGCGCGCGCATCGTCTTGACCGGGGTCGCTACGGACATGGGGTTCTCGTTGAGCACGCGCGCACGGCGCGGGGCCCGGATTATAAAGCGAGCCGCCTGACCGGCCCGGTGACGCGATCGGGCGGGAGGCGACCCGCGATGCGATTGCTATGGCCGGGCCGCATCGCCTATCGTCGGGCGCCCCGTCCAGCCGGAACCCGCCATGCGCCGCAGTCTGCTCGCCGCGTCCCTCGCCCTGTCCGCCGGCGGAGTCCACGCCGACGAAGGCATGTGGATGACGTCCCAGCTGAAGGACATCGCGCCGCAGCTGCGCGCGGCCGGCTTCAAGGGCGATCCGGGCGACCTCGCAGACCTCACGCGGCCCCCGATGAGCGCCGTGGTGAAGGTGGGCGGCGCGACCGGCGCGTTCGTGTCCAGGGACGGGCTGGTGTTGACGAACCACCATGTCGCGTTCGGCGTCATCCAGTACAACTCGCGCCCGGACCGCGACCTGATCAAACAGGGCTTCATCGCCGCCGACCGCAGCGCCGAGCTTCCGGCGAACCCCGATTACCGCGTGCTTGTCACGACCGGTTTCGACCGCGTGACCGATCGCGTGCTCGGCCAGGCGCGAGGCAAGACCGGACGCGCGTATTTCGATGCGGTCGATGCCGCGACCAAGGCTGTGGTGGCCGAATGCGAGCGCGAGGCCGGTTACCGCTGCAGCGTCGCCGACATGTATTACGGCACCGATTTCTACCTGATCAAGCAGCTCGAGCTGCGCGACATCCGGCTCGTGTACGCACCGCCGGATGCGATCGGCAATTACGGCGACGAGGTCGACAACTTCATGTGGCCGCGCCACAGCGGCGACTTCACGCTGCTGCGCGCGTACGTGGGGCGGGACGGCAAGCCCGCGGATTTCTCCCCCGACAACGTGCCGTACGCGGCGCCCGCGCACCTTCAGGTCTCGACCCAGCACGTGAAAGACGGCGATTACGCGATGCTCGCCGGCTACCCGGGCATCACGTTCCGCCACCGCATGGCGCCGGAATTCGCGAACCAGATCGAATGGCAGCTGCCCTCGCGCGTCGCGCTGCTCGGCGGCATCATCGATACGATCGAAGCCGCCGCCGCGAAGAACGCCGATGCGAAGGTGCTGTATGCCGCGCAGGCCGCCGGCCTCAAGAACGGCCTGAAGCGCGCGCAGGGCGAACTCGACGGACTGCGCCGCAGCGATGCGGTCACCGTGCGTTCGAAGGACGAGGCCGAGATGCTGGCATGGCTCGCGAAGCAGCCCGATGCGGCCGCCACGCGCGCCGATATCGACGCCGCGCAGGCCGTGCTGGAGCGCGCGCGCGCGACGCGTGAGCGTGACCAGTTGCTGGGCGCGGTCCGCAGCCAGACGCAGCTGATGCGCGCGGCGCTCACGCTGCAGCGGCTCGCGATCGAGCGCGGCAAGCCCGATCCGCAGCGCGAAACCGGCTATCAGCAGCGCGACGAGACATTGATCACCGGGCAGCTCAAGCAGGTGCAACGCCGCTACGACCCGTCGGTGGAGAAAACCGTGCTGGCCTCGCTGCTGCGGCAGTTGCAGGCGCTGCCGGCGGCGCAGCATGTGCCGGAGATCGACGCGCTGTTCGGCGCCACGCCGGCAGCGATCGATGCCGCGCTGGACAAGGTGTACGCCGCCACGAAGCTGGGCGACGAGGCTACGCGCCTGCGGCTGATGACCGCGCCCGCGGCCGAGCTGTCCGCGTCATCGGACCCGCTGCTGCAGGCCGCCGCGAAGCTCACGCCCGCGCTGATGCGCATCGAGGACGAGACCAAGACCCGCGACGGCGAGCTGCTGCGCCTGCGCCCGGCCTATATGCGCGCGTTGATCGCGTTCCGCAGATCGCAGGGCCGCGCGGTGTACCCGGATGCGAACTCCACGCTGCGCGTCAGCTACGGCAGGGTCACCGGCATGGCGCCGCGCGACGGCGTGGTCTACGAGCCGCTGACCACCGTGCAGGGCATCGTGCAGAAACACACGGGGCAGGCACCGTTCGACGCGCCCGCAGCGTTGCGCTCGGCGATCGCGAAAGCCGACTTCGGCAGCACGGCCGACCCGCAACTCAAGACCCAGACCGTCGATCTGATGACGAACCTCGACACCACCGGCGGCAATTCCGGCTCGCCGGTGCTGGACGCGCGCGGGCAGCTCATCGGCATCAATTTCGACAGCAACTGGGAAGCCGTCAGCGCGAGCTGGATGTTCGACCCGCGCTACAAGCGCGCGATCCATGTCGATGCGCGCTACATGCGCTGGCTCATGGCGAAGGTCTACCCGGCGCCGCACCTGCTCAAGGAAATGGGCCTGCCGGCTGAATGAGTCAACCGCGCCGGCTGCGCTTGCCGGCTGAACACGCAACCCCTGACTTCCGTCATGACCGCGCGCCGCGCGCCGGCCATAGACTCAACCGATCGACTGTAGCGAGGTGAGTTCCATGCGTTATTCGGTATTGGCCGCGGCCATCGTCCTGGCGGCCGCGTCCCTGTCCACCGCGAATGCGGGCGAGGGCATGTGGGTGCCGCAGCAGTTGCCGGAGATCGCCGGTCCCCTGAAAAAGGCCGGCCTGAAGCTCAGCGCGAAGCAGCTGTCCGACCTGACCGGCGACCCGATGGGCGCGGTCGTGTCGCTGGGCGGCTGCACCGCGAGCTTCGTTTCGCCGCAGGGCCTGGTGGTGACGAATCACCACTGCGCCTACGGTGCGATCCAGCTCAATTCCACGCCGCAGAAGAATCTGCTCGACACCGGCTTCAACGCACCGACGCCGCAGGCCGAAGTGTCGGCCGGTCCGAATGCACGCATCTACGTGCTTGATTCCATCAAGGACGTGACCAAGCAGGTGCGCGCCGCGCTCAACGCCGCGCCGGACGCGTTGGGCCGCACCACCGCGCTGGAGAAGCTGGAGAAGCAGCTCGTCGCGCAGTGCGAGGCCGAAGCCGGCTACCGCTGCCGCCTGTACAGCTTCAGCGGCGGCAACACCTACCGCCTGTTCCGCAACCTCGAGATCCGCGACGTGCGCCTTGCGTACGCGCCGCCCGGCAGCGTCGGCAATTACGGTGGCGAAGTCGACAACTGGATGTGGCCGCGCCACACCGGCGACTTCGCGTTCTACCGCGCCTATGTCGGCCGCGACGGCAAGCCCGCCGCGTACGCGGCCGACAACGTGCCGTTCAAGCCCAAGCGCTTTTTGAAGATCGCCGACAAGCCGCTGGGCGAGGGCGATTTCGTCATGGTCGCCGGCTATCCGGGCTCCACCAGCCGTTATGCGCTGACCAGCGAATTCGATGCGACCGCGGACTGGATGTACCCGACCGTCGGCCAGCATTACAAGAACCTCGTCGCGATGGTCGACGCGGCCGGTCGCAGGAACGCCGACATCGCGGTGAAGTACGCGAACACCACCAAGGGCTGGCAGAACACGCTGAAGAACTTCGACGGCCAGCTCGAGGGCTTCAAGCGAATCAACGCCGCGCAGACCAAGCGCAACGAGGAAGCGGCGGTGCTCGCGTGGCTGCGCAAGCAGGGCAAGAAGGGCGAGGCTGCACTTGCGGCGCATGATCGCCTCGTGCAGCTCGGCGAGGAAACACGCGCCACGCGCGAGCGCGACCTGATCTTCATGCAGCTGCGCAACACCGGCGCGATCGGCGCCGCCACGCAGATCTACCGCCTGTCCATGGAACGCGCGAAGCCGGACGCGGAGCGCGAAGCCGGCTACCAGCAGCGCGACCTGCCGGCATTCGAAGGCGGGCTGCGCCAGATGGAGCGCCGCTACCACTCGAAGATGGATCGCGAACTGCAGGCCTACTGGCTGCGCGAGTACATCAAGCTGCCGTCCAGCCAGCGTATCGCCGCGCTCGACGAGTGGCTGGGCGGCACTGACGAGAAGGCCGTCAAGCGCGCGCTCGACCGCCTCGCGAAGACCGAAATGGGCAACACCGCGCGCCGCATGGCACTGTTCAATGCCGATCGCGCAACGCTGGAGGCAAGCAAGGACCCCGCGCTGCAGCTGGCGGTCGCGATCATGCCGACCGTGCTCAAGCTCGAACAGGAAGGCAAGACGCGCGCCGGCGACATGCTGGTCGCGCGCCCGGTCTACCTGCAGGCGGTGGCTGACCACAAGAAGAGCCGCAAGCAGTTCGTGTACCCGGATGCGAACTCCTCACTGCGCATCACGTTCGGCAACGTCACCGGCTACACCAAGGTCGATGGCAGCAAACAGCCCTCGTTCACCACGCTGGAGCAGGTGGCGCAGAAGGCGACCGGCAAGGAACCGTTCGACGCCCCGAAGGCGCAGCTCGACGCGATCCGCGCGAAGAACCATGGCGGCCTGGTCGACCGGGAGCTCGGCACGGTGCCGGTGAACTTCCTGTCCGACCTCG
>CADCUA010000584.1 GCA_902805755.1 uncultured Lysobacter sp. | reverse complement strand
CAGAGCCCAATGGTCTTCGCCTGACCAGTCGGTCTGCGCCGGTTTTTCCCAGCGGACACCGTCGGCGGAAATCGAATCCGGCTGCACGCAGCTCGAGCACGGGACAGTGTGCTTTGTAGTGGGCAGCGAGAGCGCGGTCGACCGGGTCTGCTAGTACGCAGAGCTCACGTAGCGGCTCGACGCATCCTGCGGAATGACTCGCAGGCCGGTCCGCTTGCCCGACGCCCGCGGCAAGGGCTGCATCGGCGCGCCACTTGGCCGCCGTTTGCCGGGCTCCAGCGGTTCCAGCGCCCGCGTGGTGTCGATGTGGATCATCCAGTCGAACTGCTGCGTAAGCGACGCACCGAAGTAGTGACTCGCACGCTCGGTCCTGGGCTGGTAGACCACGCCGATTGCGCGCTGCAGGCGCGGCGTCGTAAGCCCGGCGAGCGACGCATCGTTGAGCCGCAGCTGGAACGCAGGCAGGCCCACCTCGTGGAACAGCGCCTCGTAACTGCCGGGCAGGCCGGGCCGCACGGTCTGGCGCTGCGCGGGCCGATCCCAGTCCGAAGCGGCCGTCACCGTCCCCTGGTACGTGCTGAAACCCACCAGCACCGTGGCCTTGGGATACTGCTGACGCGCCAGCTGGCCCAGGTTGATCTGGCCCTGCGGGCCCATCTGCGTCGCGCGTGCATCACCCACATGCGAGTTGTGCGCCCACACCACGACCCTCGCCGGCCGGCCGTTGCTGCCGCGCTGCACGAGGCTCTGCAGCGTCTGCATCATGTGCGCATCGCGCAGGTTCCATGACGTGTGCCCAGCGCCGGACTGCGTGCGGTAGAAGCGTTCGGCGTTCACGAACACCCGCGCGTTCTGTAGCGCCGAAAAGAGCGCGTCGCCGGCTGGGCCGGAAGGCACCGCGCTGCGCTCCAGATCACGCAGCTGCTCGGCCGCCGGGGTTTCGCATGAGCGTCGCTCGCCCATGCTGACGGCCTGGCCATAGGCGTGCGGGTCGTCGCGATAGCGGCTGAAGCAGGCGTAGCGTCGACGCGCGCGCGCGGCCGCCTCCGGATCGGTTTCACGCAGGTACGCGATCACGGCATCGATCGATGGCTGCAGGCTGTACAGGTCCAGCCCGTAGAAGCCGGCCTGTTGCGACGCCCCGGTTTCTGCATTCCGAAGGCGCAACCAGTCGACGAAATCCACCACCTCGGTGTTGCGCCACGTCCAGGTTGGAAAGTCCCGGAAATCGCCCAGCGCCTCGCGCGCTGATCTGTCCGGCGACTGCCCGCGGACATAACGGTCCACGCGATACGCATCGGGCCAGTCCGCCTCGACCGCGACCGTAGTGAAGCCCTTTTCCTCGATCAGTCGCCGCGTGATATCGGCGCGCAGATCATAGAACTCCTGCGTGCCGTGTGACGCCTCGCCAATCAGCACGACCTGCGCATCGCCAATGCGCTCGAGCAGCGGGTCGAAATCCTGCGCCCCGCCCGCGAGCAGCAGCGCGGCCGAACGCACGGCGTGCTTGAGCGTGGTGGAATCCGGCGTGGCCATGTCGCGTCGATCGGGCGGTGACGTGTCTGGCGGACGCTAGGAGCGCCGTCGTGAGTGACTTGCGACAGCGGCCGTCACGGGAGTCCCCACCTGCATGCGCAGCAGCGCAGTGTTGGCGGCAGCGATTGCTGCGCCTGCTTTTCCGGATCTCGCGCCGACGGGATGCCGGACGGGATGCGTGCAGTGAACACACCGGCCCTGCACGCGGCGAATACAATCGGGCACTGCGACAACGTCGCCAAGCTCGTTCGAAGGTTTGACTCCGGCCCTGCCGGGACGCGGTCGACGTT
>CADCUA010000583.1 GCA_902805755.1 uncultured Lysobacter sp. | reverse complement strand
TGATGCTGGACGCTGCCCGCGGCGGTGATCGCGGCTCGCTCGATCGCGTTCTGGCGACGCTTTATCAGGAGCTGCACACGATGGCGCGGCGCCAGCTCGCCGGCCAGCACGGCCATACCCTGGATGCGACCGCGCTCGTGCACGAGGCGTATCTGAAACTGATCGGCCGCCGCGAGGCGCAGTTCGATGACCGCGCGCATTTCTTCGCGTACGCGGCCTCGGCGATGCGTTCGGTGGTGGTCGATTACGCGCGCCAGCGCATGGCGCAGAAGCGTGGCGGCGACCTGCACCGCGTCACCGACCTGCCCGAAGACATCGAAGGCGGCCTGCGCCTGGACGAGGAAACCCTCGGCCTGGACACCGCACTGACGCGTCTGGCCTCGGTCGACAAGCGCCTGGCCCAGGTGGTCGAACTGCGTTACTTCGCCGGCCTGTCGGAGCTTGAAATCGCAGCGCTGATGAAGCGCTCCGAGCGCAGCATCCGACGTGACTGGCAGAAGGCGCGGCTGTTCCTGCTCGCCTCGCTGCGCGACGAACCGCTGCGCTGATCCGTCCGGTTCGATCGCACCACCGTGATCGATGCGCAAGGTGCCGCCCGTGGTCCGTAATGCCGCATCATTTCTGTCGAACGGGCGCGTGCGCTGATGGACGTTGAACGCTGGCAGCGCCTGTCGCCGCTGCTCGATGCGATTTTCGAACTCGAAGGGCCCGAGCGCGCGCAGCGGCTCGCGAGCCTGCGCGCGCAGGATCCGGCGCTGGCCGATGAACTCGAAGCGCTGATGGCGCTGGAGGAAGGCGAGGAGAACTTCCTCGACAAACCGCTGGTTCCATCGATCGCCGGGCTGAGCGCGGGCAGCGTCATCGGCCCGTACCGGCTCGAGCGCATGATCGGCGAAGGCGGCATGGGCCAGGTGTGGCTCGCCGGCCGCGCCGACGGGCTGTACCAGCGGCGCGTCGCGCTGAAGCTGCTGCGCCCGGGCCTGGCGGACACGAACCTGCGCCTTCGCTTCACGCGCGAACGCCAGATCCTCGCGCGCCTCGCGCATCCGAACATCGCGCGCCTGCTCGATGCGGGCGTCGCCGACAACGTGCCCTACCTCGCGCTCGAATACGTCGAAGGCGAGCCGATCACCGATTACTGCAAGCGCCACGCGACGCCTGTTGAAGCGCGCCTGCGCATGTTCCAGCAGATCTGCGACGCGGTCAGCCACGCGCATGCGAACCTGATCGTCCACCGCGATCTCAAGCCATCGAACATCCTGGTCACGCCGGCCGGTGAAGTGCGGCTGCTGGATTTCGGCATCGCGAAGCTGCTCGACACCGAAGCGCCGGTGATCGAACAGACGCGCACCGGCATGCGCGCGTTCACGCTGCACTACGCCGCGCCCGAACAGATCCGCGGCGAGCCGGTCACGACGATGACCGACGTGTATTCGCTGGGCGTGGTGCTGTACGAACTGCTCACCGACGCGAAGCCCTATCGGCTCAAGCGCAACACCGATGCGGAGTGGGAAGAGGCGATCCTCGCGGTCGATCCGCTGCGCCCGTCGCAGACCATCCTGCGCCGCTCCGAAGGCGAGACGCGCGACCCGGCCGCGGCGCGACGGCTCGCGCGGTACCTGTCCGGTGATCTGGACAACATCGTGCTCAAGGCGCTGGCCAAGCGCCCCGAGCACCGCTATCCGTCGGTGGAAGCCGTTGCGCAGGACATCCTGCGCTTCGAAAGCGGCCGGCCCGTGCTCGCGCGCCCGCAGAGCCTGGGCTACCGCATGCGCAAGTACGTCATCCGGCATCGCTGGGCGCTCGCGGCCGGCTCGATGACGACGATGGTGATCGGCCTCGCGCTCGGCATCGTCGCGTGGCAGGCGCGCGAGGCGGTGCACGAGGCCAGTCGCGCGCAGGCGATGCAGGACTTCATGGCCGGCCTGTTCGAACACGCCGGCGACCTGCCCGCGGGGGGCACGCTGGATCTTCGCAAGCTGCTCGACGTCGCGGTCGAGCGTGGCGACCGCGAACTCGCGCGCCAGCCGCGCGCACGCGCCGAACTGCTGGGCATGATCGCGCGCCTGCGCAGCGGCCTGGGCGATTACCGCCAGGCGCATGCGCTGCTCGACCGCCAGGCCGCGATCATCGATGTCACCGACGACATCCCGGTCAGCCTGCGGCTGGAATCGATGTCGCTGCGCGGCGAGATGCTGCGCCGGCTCGGCGAGCCCGCGGCCTGCGTGGACCTGATGCACCCGGCGCTGCACATCGCGCGGCGCGAGCAGGCGCAGCTGCCGCCGCAGGCCGCCGATTTCTATTCCCAGCTCGGACGCTGCCGGCAGGCCGTGGGCGAGCGCCAGATCGCGCGGGTGCTGTTCGAACGCGCGCTCACGCTGCGCCGCGGCGAAACCGGCATGGCGGTGGGCGAGATCGAAAGCCGCCTGGACCTCGCGGCGCTGACCGCCGAGAGCGGCGATACCACGGCCGCGGTGCGTGCCTACGAGGACGCGCGTACGCGCCTGCGCCGCGAAGCCGGCGAGCGCCACCCGCTGCTGGTCTCGATCGGCCGCCGCCTCGGCGCGCTGCATCGCCTCACCGGCCGTTTCGCCGCCGCCGAGCAGGAACTGCGCGATGCGCTCGCACTCGCGAACGAGGTCAGCGGCCCGCAGCATCCGAATGCGCTTTCGGTGCGGCGCGAGCTGGCCGGCGTGCTGCTCGCGCGAGGCCAGCATGTGCAGGCCTCGCAGGAGCTCGAAGAGCATCACCGCGGCCTGCTCGAGCGCCACGGCGCCGATTACGCCGAGCTGCGCGAAAGCCACCGCGCGCTGTCGCAGGTGCAGTGGCAACGCGGCGACGTGGCGGCGGCGCGGGCCTCGCTGCGCGAGGCGCTGCGCATCAGCGAGCGCGGCGGCGATGCCGGGCAGATCGGTGAAGTGGTGGTGGAACTGGCCGAGCTGGAGCTTGCCGCCGGTGATCCGTCCGGCGCGCTGGTGCACGCGCGTCGCGCCGCCGCGCTGGCCGCAGGCGCCGATGCCGACACCGCGCTGGCGCTGAATGCCGAACGGCTCACGGCCGAGGCCGCGATCGCGACCGGCGAGCCCGCGCTCGCACGCCTGGAACGCGTGGCCACGCGCATGCGGCAACTGCACGGGCCCGACCACGCACTGACGCGGCGCACGGAACTCGCGCTTGCACGCCACCAGGCGCGCGCCGGCGAGCCCCGCGGCTTCGCGCGGCTGGACGCACTGTCGGCACTGGCCGACGCCGACCGCGCGCTGCAGCCGGTCGCCTGGCGCGCACGCGCCTATGCCGCCGAAGCGCGCTGCATCGCAACCGCCGCCGGTGCCGCGCAGGCGTCGCGCAGCCTGCAGGCGCTGCTGGCACGCCTGCGCCAGGCGCAACCCGAGGGCGGCGCGCTCACGCGCGAAGTCGACGCGATCCGCAGCGATTGCGAGCGGCGCCAGTCGCAGTCCGCCGTCGTGGCCGGACGCTGATCCGCCTCATGGATCCAGCGCCGCGCGATGCGTGCGCTGCAGACGCCCCGACTACAGCGGCAGCTGCTGCTGCAGTGGCATGACCGCGCCCTCGCCGCGGATCACCTTCTTGAACTCCGCGCGCGACACCGACACGTAACGGTCGTTACCGCCGATCTCCACCTGCGGGCCGGCCTGCACCGCGCGGCCCTGCTCGTCCACGCGCACGGTCATCGTCGCCTTGCGGCCGCTGTGGCAGATCGTCTTGATCTCCACGATCTCGTCCGCCCACGCCAGCAGATGCTGGCTGCCCTCGAACAGCTCGCCGCGAAAATCCGTGCGCAGCCCGTAGCACAGCACCGGCACATGCAGCGCATCGACCACATCGCTCAGCTGCCACACCTGCTCGCGCGACAGGAACTGCGCCTCGTCGACCAGCACGCAGCCCAGCGCGCCGTGCGCATCGAGGTCCTGCCGCACCAGCTGCTCCAGATCCTGCGCGCGCGTGAACGCGACGCCCTCCGCGCTCAAGCCGATGCGCGACGCGACCGTGCCCACGCCCGCGCGGTCGTCCAGCCGCGGCGTCAGGATCAGCGGCCGCATGCCGCGTTCGCGGTAGTTGTGCGCCGACTGCAGCAGCGTGGTGGTCTTGCCGGCGTTCATCGCCGAGAAATAGAAATAGAGCTTGGCCATGCCGGCATTTTAGTTCGACCCCGCCGCCGGCCGCGCGCTGCAGGCCGACGACGAGCGCCGCGGAACGTGACCGGCGCCACAGGCATCCGCGGGCCACCGCCATCTCACCGGCCGGCCCGATAGGGCCCGGGTAGACTGCGCCGCCCGGCACTGCGCGGCATCCATGCACGGCCTCAATCCTCCCCAGCGCGAAGCCGTCCTGCACACCGACGGCCCCCTGCTCGTGCTCGCCGGCGCCGGCAGCGGCAAGACGCGCGTGATCGTCGAGAAGATCGCGCACCTGATCGCATCCAAGTGCATGCCGGCCAAGCGCATCGCCGCGATCACGTTCACGAACAAGTCCGCGAAGGAAATGCGCGAGCGCGTCGCCAAGCGCATCAAGGGCGACGCCGCCGATGGGCTGACCGTGTGCACGTTCCATGCATTGGGCCTGCGTTTTCTGCAGATCGAGCACGAGAAAGCCGGCCTGCGCCGTGGCTTTTCCGTGTTCGACAGCGACGATTCGAACGCGCAGATCAAGGACCTGCTGCCCGCCGGCACGAAGCCCGACGTGCTCGATGCGGTGCGCGGGCTGATCTCGCGCGCGAAGAACGCTGGCCTGTCGCCGGAAGAAGCGATGAAGGAAGCGCGCAGCCCGCGCGAAGTCGATGCGGCCACCGTCTACGATCTCTACCAGCGCCGGCTCACCACGTTCAACGCGGTCGATTTCGACGACCTGATCCGCCTGCCGGTGCAGCTGCTGGAAGCGCACGAGGAACTGCGCCTGGGGTGGCGCGAACGCATCGGCTACCTGCTGGTCGACGAGTGCCAGGACACGAATGACGCGCAGTACCGCCTGCTGAAAGCGATTGCCGGGCCGAAGGGCCTGTTCACCTGCGTGGGCGACGACGACCAGTCGATCTACGCCTGGCGCGGCGCGAACCCGGACAACCTGCTGCAGCTGGGCAAGGACTACCCGACGCTCAGGATCGTCAAACTCGAACAGAACTACCGTTGCTCCAATCGCGTGCTGCGCGCGGCGAATGCGTTGATCGCAAACAACCCGCACGAGCACCCGAAGACGCTGTGGTCCGACCAGGCCGATGGCGAACGCATCCGCGTATGGGAATGCCGCGACAGCGCGCACGAGGCGGAAAAAGTCGCGGCGGAAATCCAGTTCGTGGCGACGTCCAAACGCGCGCCGTGGAGCGATTTCTGCATCCTGTTCCGCGGCAACTTCCAGTCGCGCGCGCTGGAAAAAGCGCTGCAGCTGCTGCGCGTGCCGTACCACCTGTCCGGTGGCACCGCGTTCCTGGAACGTGGCGAAGTGAAGGATGTATTGAGCTGGCTGCGGCTGATCGCGAACCCCGACGACGACGCCGCGTTCCTGCGCGCGGTGCAGTCGCCCAAGCGCGAAGTCGGCGCGACCACGCTGTCGAAACTGGCCGAACTCGCGCACGGCGCGCACATGCCGATGTCGCGTGCGATCGAATCGGTCGGTGCGCTAGAA
>CADCUA010000582.1 GCA_902805755.1 uncultured Lysobacter sp. | reverse complement strand
GCGACGCCATCGAGGTGCCGTTCATGAGGCTGTAGCCTTCCGTCGTCGGCGTGGTGGTGCCGCTGTTGACCGTCGAGGCGATGTCGCTGCCCGGGGCGGCCACGTCGATCAGCGAGCCATAGTTCGAGAAGCTCGAACGTGCGCCGGTGCGCGTGGTCGAAGCAACCGCGATGACATTGGAGCAGCTGGCGGGCGTGAAGCCGGAGACATCGGCGTTGCTGTTGCCGGCCGCCACGACGACGACGGTGCCACGTCCCACGGCGGTGTTGATCGCGTTCTGGTAGGTCGACGAACATGCGCCGCCGCCGCCGAGGCTCATGTTGATGACCTTCGCCGGATATGCGTTGGCCGGCACGCCGGTCACGCTGCCGCCGGACGACCAGATGATCGCGTCGGTGATGTCGGAGGTCAGGCCGCCGCACTTGCCGAGCACGCGCACCGGCACGACCTTCGCGCCGTACGCAACGCCCGCGACGCCCTTCGCGTTGTTCGTCACCGCGGCGACCGTGCCGGTCACGTGGGTGCCGTGCCAGCTCGAGTTCGATGCCGTTGAGCCCGTGCCGCACTCGCCCGCTGCGGACCAGTCGCCCTGGTCGGCGGCATTGGAATCACGGCCGTTGCCGTCCCGCGCCATTGCCGCGTCGCTGATGAAGTCGTAGCCCGGCAGGATGTTCGTGTCGAGGTCGGTGTGTGCGGTGATGCCGGTGTCGAGCACGGCGACGCGCTGCCCGGTGCCGTTGGTGACGTCCCACGCGAGATCGGCCTTGATGCCGCCGGTCGCTTCGAAGTAATGCCACTGATGGCTGGCGTAGTACGTGTCGTTCGGGCTGAAGACCGGCTTCATGATGCGGTCGACCTCGACGTACTCGACGTTCGGGTCGGCGGCGAGCTGCTGCATCAGCGACTCGGCTTCGGCGCGATCGAGCTTGCGATCGGCCTTGACGGCTTCGGCGCCGACAGCAAGTCGACGCACATGGCCTAGCGCCACGGCCTTGCCGCCGGCACCCGCGCGTGCGGCACGGTTCAGTGCGGCTTTTGCATTGCCGACGTCGCGCTGCTCGGCGCTGCCGTCGCGGTACTTGACGATGAAACGGTCGTTGCCGTCGCTGGACAGGCCGGTGGTGTCGAGCTTGCCGGCATGGGCCGATGCCATGGACGCGATGGCCACGGCGGTGGCAGCGACGAGGGTGCGAATACGGGTACGGCGCGTGATGCGATGCGACATCGGGTCGACTCTCCGGACGTTGGGAGGTATGGATCGGTACCAATGCGTCCGGGAGCGTTTCAGGCCGCCGGACAGCTGGCTGGCGGAGACGTCCTTGGTTTCCGTGCGATCGACACTAAACGACCGTTGAATGACGGCCGAGTCACGAGCGCGACCATAGGCCGCATTCAGGTGTGCCTGCCGTCACAAATACGATAAAGAAACTTGCGACCGTATCGCCAAGCGTTGGAAAAGCGCAGCCGGCGATGGCGATCGGCCGGTTCCAAGCACCGGGAAAGGCTCCAAGAACCGCATTGATTGATCGCCGTCGCAGTCCGGCACCAGCTCGATCGCCCATTCATGGAGTGCTGGAACGCTTGCGCTCCAAGGGCTGCAGCGGGTTTTTCGCCGCTTTCGCGCAAGCGCCTGACGCGCTGCAACAATACGCGCCACCTGTCAACCTGCGTCATTTACGGCGCGTGACTGGGCAGTCGGCGCCCCGCCACGTCATCCCGCATGTATCCGATGCCGGCACCTTGTCACGGGCGCTGGCAGAACGTCAGAACATGCCGGTTTCCAGACGCGCGACGTCGGACATCATGCTGCGGTTCCACGGTGGATCGAACACCAGTTCGACGTCCGCT
>CADCUA010000581.1 GCA_902805755.1 uncultured Lysobacter sp. | reverse complement strand
GCTGCACGTCCACGCCGCCTACCCAGTCGCGCACCAGCGGTACGTCGACACCGAGCAGCTCCGACAGCCGCTTCGCCACGGGCGCGAGCGAGTTCTCCGCGCTCCACTGGCCTTCGGTCGGCCGGCCCAGGTGCGACATGACCATGACCGCCGCGCCCTTCTCCAGCGCCAGCTTCAGCGCCGGCACCGCGGCCTGGATGCGCTGCTCGGAGGTGATGCGACCTTCGCCGCCGCTGAAGTCGATGGGCACGTTGAGATCCTCGCGGATCAGCACGCGCTTGCCGGCAAGATCGAGATCGGTCATGCGAACGATGGACATGGCACCTCCTGGAATAAGAAAAGCGACGCGAAGCCGGCCATTGTCGCGGCCGCCTGCGGCAAAGGGAAACCTTGGAAGCCGAACGGCAGGCGCAGCTCCATGCGGCCGCGCTGGCGCGAGCGCGTGCAGACCGGGACGCAACCCGAGACGCGATGCGCTCGCTCGCAGGCCCATCGAACCGACCGCGCGCGTCAGCACCATCGGCGGCTCCAGCCGGCATCGCCACAGGCAGCTGCACGGCCGCGTGATCAGCCCCATCGATAAGACGCTCACGAGGCGCTTGTTGTAGTGACCGACTCGACCCTCCGACATCGAGCCACCATGGGACTTGCATCCACCCAGTCCGTGATCACGCCGGAGGAGATGGACCGGGGCACGCAGCGGCTGATGTTCGATGCGGCGTTCGCCACCGTCGTCGGCACGCTCAACAGCGGCGTCGTGCTGGTCGCCTATGCGTTGATGCTGGGTGCGTCATCGACCGTCATCGGCGTGCTCGCCGCGGTGCCGTTCCTGACACAGCTTCTGCAGGCGCCGGCGGTGGTGCTGCTTGAAAAGCTGCGCTCGCGGCGGCTGGTGGCGATCGTCTGCCTGTTCGTCGCGCGCCTTGCACTGCCGCTGATGGCGGTGCTGGGCTTTCTGGAAAACAGGCGCCTCGCGCTCGTATTGCTGGTCATTGCCGAAACCGTGCACTGCGCATTCAATGCGGTCGCCGGTTGCAGCTGGAACTCGTGGATCCGCGACCTCGTGCCGGAAGACCGCATGGGTTCGTTCTTCGCGCGGCGCACGCTGTGGGCCACGATCCTGGGCATCGCCGGCACCGCGGGCGCGGCCGCCGCGCTGCATTTCTCCGGTCCCACCGGCGGCGGCAGTCCGCTGGTGTTCGCGATCCTCTACGGCACCGGCTTCGTCTTCAGCCTCATCAGCACCTGGCACCTCGCACGCGTGCCGGAGCCGAGCATGCCCGAGCCGGTACCCGGCCGGCAGCTGCGCAACCTGTTCGCGCAGCCATTCCGCGACAAGGATTTCGTGAAGCTGATGCGCTTCTTCGCGTCATGGCAGTTCGCGGTGAACCTCGCGGCGCCGTTCTTCACCGTTTTCATGATGCGGCAGCTCGGCTTCTCGGCCGGCTTCGTGCTGCTGATGAGCATCGTCAGCCAAGCGGCGAACGTGATGGTCGTGCGCATCTGGGGCCAGTTGTCGGACCGCTTCACGAACAAGACCGTGCTGACGTTCGCCGCGCCCGCGTTCATCGCATGCATCGCGCTGATGGCGCTCGCGGGCGAGATCGGTCCGCCCGGCTGGACGATGTCGTATCTCATCGTGCTGCACGTGCTGATGGGCCTGACCTCGGCGGGCGTCGCACTCGCATCCACGGCGATCGGCCTGAAGCTCGCGCCGAAGGGCTCGGCCAGTGCCTACGTTGCGACCAATGCGCTGGTCACCGCGCTCGCGGCGGGCCTGGCGCCGCTGCTGGGCGGGCTGTTCGCGACGTTCTTCGAGCGCCGCGAGCTGCGGCTGTACATGGACTGGCG
>CADCUA010000580.1 GCA_902805755.1 uncultured Lysobacter sp. | reverse complement strand
ATTCGCCACGGGGGCATTGCGCCATACGACGCTGATCGGCGCTGAATTCGGGCGTCAGGAGAGCGACAACAGCCGCTTGACCGGCTACTTCGGTCCGGCGGGCTCGATGATCACCGCGTCCCCGGTGCTCGTATCGAATCCGCGCACCGGCCTGCCGGTTGAGTTCCGCGCTAGCGCAACCGACGCGAACAACAGCGGCGTCGCGCGCTCGGCCGCGGTCTATGCCCAGGACCAGATCGAGTTCTCGCCGCAATGGCAGGCCCTGATCGGCCTGCGCTGGGACCGGTTCTCGATGCACTTCGTGAACAATCGCACCGGCTCCGTGCTCGAAACCGGTGATGATCGGCTTTCCCCGCGCCTGGGGTTGATCTACAAGCCGGCCGAACCGGTTTCGATCTACGCCAGCTACAGCCGCGCGTTCGTGCCGCGTGCGGGGGAGCAGCTGAGCTCCCTGTCCGCAAACACGCGTACGCTTGCGCCGGAATCGTTCGAGAACTACGAGATCGGCGCGAAGTGGGACATCCGCCCCGACCTTGCGGCCACGATCGCGGCCTATCAACTTGATCGCGGCAACGTCGTGGTGCCCGTGACCGCCACGACGAGCGTGCTCAGCGATGCACAGCGCACCTCGGGCATCGAGCTGGCCCTGAGCGGCAACATCACCGAGGCGTGGAGCGTGATGGGCGGTTACGCCTACCAGGACGCGCAGGTCACGCGCACGCAGTCGGCCACGCTGCTGGAAGGCACGCGTATCGCGCAGGTCCCGGCACACAGCGCCTCGCTCTGGAACCGCTATGACTTCAGCCCGATGTGGGGCGCGGGCCTGGGCATCATCCACCGCGATGAGGTATTCGCGACCACGAATGCCGCAAGCCGGGTGACCCTGCCCGCATTCACGCGCGTTGATGCGGCTGTTTTCTTCACGCTCAACGAGAACCTGCGCATGCAGGTGAACGTCGAGAACGTGTTCGACAAGACCTATTACGCGTCGGCGCACATCAACGACAACATCATGCCGGGCGCGCCGCGAAGCGTGTACCTGGGCCTGAACCTGAGCTTCTGAACCGGTTGCACTTCCTGGCCGAACGGTACTGTCGATGAGCGCAAACGTGTCCACTGCCCCTCTCGCGGCGTCTTCCACGCGCCGGCGGAGCAATACCGCCTACCGCTGGGTACGCCAGCTGCACCTGTGGATCGGTGCATGGGGCGCGCTCGCGGCGGTGCTGTACGGCTTCACCGGGCTGGTGATGAACAACCGCTTCGGCGAGAACGCCTGGCCACAGGGCAAGAGCGAGGATTCGGGACGCGCCGTCATCGAAGTGCCGGCGTCGGCCGGCGCAAGTCCGGAAGCGCTGGCACAGTGGCTGCGCGAGGCCCGGGGGCTTGATGCGCATGTGATCAGGAAGGGCAAGCCGGGCGAAGCGCGCGTGGCGGGACGACCGGTGGCGGAGCCTGCGAAGTGGAACCTGTCTGGGGGTACTGCACGCAGTTCGTGGTCGATGGAATACGTGCCGGGCAACGCCACCGCCGAGGTCAAGCAATCGCGGCACAGCCCGCTCGCCGCGGTCACCCGCCTGCACAAGGGCGTGGGCGGCGGCCTGGCCTGGAGCCTGCTGGCCGACAGCTTCGCGATCGGCATGCTGCTGCTCGGACTGTCGGGACTGTGGCTGTGGGCGCGGGGACGCACGCCGAAGGAGCTGGTGCTCAGCGTCGTCGGCCTTTCGACGGCCGTGCTGGTGGTAGTGCTCGCCGCAGCGCTGGCGTAACCCGTGCGGTGGAAAACGTGGCGGCAAGCATGAGCTGCTACCACCAGATGATCCGCGTCGATAAGGCGTCGATTCACACCGCTTGA
>CADCUA010000579.1 GCA_902805755.1 uncultured Lysobacter sp. | reverse complement strand
CAATTGACGTGCAAGGGTCCGGCGCATTGCCCGCATCAACGCGACGAGCGTTTCTTTCGCGCACCGAACGCATTCATCAGCATCGGGATCTCGTCCAGCAATTCCCGCGCAAGAAAACCCAGCGGCCCATTGAAGCGCTCGGCCAGCGCATCACCCGCGGCTGCATGCAGGTAAACACCCCAGGCAGCGGCCTCGAACGGGCTGGCGCCACGTGCCGCCAGCCCGCCGACGATGCCCGACAACGTGTCTCCGGATCCCGACGTTGCAAGGCCGACGTTGCCATAGCGGTTGACGAGCAGCGCGTCGTTCGAGCCCCCGTGCAGCCGCGGTCCGTCGATCACGTACCCCGTGCCGCCCTTCACGACGCACACCGCATCGAAGCGCTTCGCCAGCTCGATACCGAGTGCGACCGGACGCGCGAGCACTTCGCTTCGTTCGCAGCCCAGCAGTCGTGCGGCTTCGCCCGCATGCGGCGTCAGGATGCGCAGTGCGGGCCCGGCGGTGATCGCGTCGGGGCCATGCTCGAACGCGGCCAGCGCGGCGGCGTCGATGATCACGGGAATCGCCGGAAGCGAGGCCAGCCACTGCGCGAGCATGCGCGCCATGCCGCTGCCTTCAAGCAGTCCCGGCCCCACGACAACCGCATCGGCGCGTTCGCCCATGCGCGCGAGCCGGTCCAGCGCGGACGCCGACAGCGAGCCGCCGCGTGTCTCCGGCAAGGACACCACGCGTGCCTCGGGCACGGTGCCGGCCACCAGCGGTGCCGCGCTCGCGGGCGTCGCGATCTGCAGCTTGCCGGCGCCCGCCCTCAATGCCGCCACCGCACTCAACACCGCAGCGCCCGGCATCTCGCCGGCACCGGCCACGATCAGTACCCGCCCCCGCTCGTCCTTGTCGCCATCGTCCGAAGGCTGCGGCAACGGATGTTCGCGCAGCCACTGCGGCGAGAGCCTGGTTGGCGTTGGAAGCTTCATTTCGGGCCTGCGGGAACGTCGGGTTCTGTCGTGACCGGCTCACCCGCCGCAAGCAGTGGCGCGACGAAGTTGTAGCGCTCGAGCGCGAGCTTCCCCGTGTTGCCGCAGGTTGGATCGAACGCGTACGCGGTGATCGCGCAGTTCGCGACATCCTGCTGCCGGTCGATCGCGAGGATCTCCGCTTCGCTCAGCCCCTCGAACAGATAGCGGAAGCACAACACCGTGACCTGGTGCGCGACGATCAGCACCCGGTCGCCGCGGTATTCGCGCGAGATCGTGTCGACCACGCTGCGCAGGCGCAGGATGACGTCGCACCAGCTCTCCCCGCCCGGCGGGCGATGGTAGAACTTTCCGATCAGCGTCAATGCGCGGGCCTGGTCCGGGTACAGATGCTCGACACCCAGACGCGTCAGGCCATCGAAGATGCCGAACTCGCGTTCGCGCAGGCGCTCGTCATACACGATACGGTCGGGTTCGACTCCGCCCTGTTGCAGCACCCGCTGCATCGTCTGCCGGGCCCGCATGTACGGTGAGCACAGGAATACATCCGGCCGCTCGTCGTCGCGCAATCCGGCGAACCAGCAACCCAGCGCATCCGACTGGCGCTCGCCCAGGCTGGAGAGCGGTACATCCGCGTCGCGTGTCTCGTAATCGATCGAGTGCGCGCGTGCCTGCTGTGCACGATCGCGCGCCACGTTACCCGCGGACTCGCCGTGCCGAACAATCCAGAGGCGGTCTGGCCATTTCTGCATGTCATCCATGCCGCCACGGTGCCGAACGCGGGCAGGAGGCAGCGTCAAGACGCAGCCGGAGTGTCTGAAGAACGCGTGGCTGGGCGGCACGGATGTCAGCCGCGGAGAGTCCAGCCGCAGCAAAGACGTCGCCCGAACGGA
>CADCUA010000578.1 GCA_902805755.1 uncultured Lysobacter sp. | reverse complement strand
CCTGGCTCGATGCGGGATCGCGCGTGCGTTCCAGCGCAGGGCGCGCCGCACGCGTGGGATCAAGTCCGCTGGTGCGACGCGAGCGGGCGGTGACCACGCTGACCCCGCTCCGCCAGGACCCGAAAAACACCGGCCGCGGCCGGCGCGTCGGCGCGTCGGCCGAGCGCAATGCTCACCCTGCGTTGGCCACAGGAGTCCGTCTTAGTCCCGCTTCCCGTCCCGCAGTCGCGGCGACGCGGCCCAACACCGCTCGCGACCGCGCGAGCGCTTACAGAATCAACCGCGCCACAACCACCGCACAAAAAAAGGGCCCCGTACGGGGCCCTTCTCATAGTCGTTACAGCAATGCCGTGCGACGGCGCAGCACTCAGGCGAACGGATCCTGCAGCACCATCGTGTGCGCGCGGTCCGGGCCGGTGGACACGATCGCAAGCGGGCAGCCGGCGAGTTCCTCCAGCGCACGCAGGTAGGCGCGCGCGGCGGCCGGCAGCCTGTCCCACTCGGTGATGCCGTGGGTGTTCTCGTCCCAACCCGGGAATTCCAGGTACACCGGCGTGCACTCTTCCCAGCCGGCCGCGTCGAGCGGCGCGTACTCGGTGCGCTTGCCGCGGTATTCGTACGCGATGCAGATCTTCAGCTTCTCCATGCCGTCGAGCACGTCGAGCTTGGTGATGCACAGGCCGGTGATGCCGTTGATCGCGACCGCGCGCTTGAGCGCGACGATGTCCATCCAGCCGCAACGGCGCGGGCGGCCGGTGGTCGCGCCGTATTCCTGGCCACGATCGCGCAGGCCCTGGCCCACGGCGTCGTCGAGTTCGGTCGGGAACGGCCCGCCGCCGACGCGCGTGGCATACGCCTTCGCGATGCCGAGCACGTAGTCGATCGCGTTCGCGCCCACGCCCGAACCGGCCATTGCGCCGCCGATCGTCGTGTTGCTCGAGGTCACGTACGGATAGGTGCCGTGGTCGATATCGAGCAGCGAGCCCTGCGCGCCTTCGAACATCACGCGCTTGCCCTGCTTGCGCAGCTCATGAAGGATGCCGGCAACGTCGGCCTTCATCGGCCTGACGTATTCGCCGAACGCGAGCGCTTCATCCAGCGTCTTCTGGAAATCGACGGCCTCGACCTTCAGGTAATTGGTCAGCACGAAGTTGTGGTAATCCAGCGCCGTGCGCAGCTTCTCGGCGAGCTGGTCGGGATACGCGAGGTCGGCAACGCGGATGCCGCGACGCGCGACCTTGTCCTCGTACGCCGGGCCGATGCCGCGGCCGGTCGTGCCGATCGCCTTGCCGCCGGCGGCCTTCTCCCGGGCCTGATCCAGCGCGATGTGGTACGGCATGATCAGCGGCGTGGCCGGGCTGATCTTCAGGCGCGAACGCACTTCGACGCCATTGCCTTCCAGCTCGGCGATTTCCTTCTGCAGCGCGCCGGGATGCAGCACCACGCCATTACCGATCAGGCACAGCGCGTCGGGGCGCAGGATGCCCGAGGGAATCAGGTGCAGCACGGTCTTGTGGCCGTTGATGACGAGCGTGTGGCCCGCGTTGTGGCCACCCTGGAAGCGCACGACCGCGCCGATGTTCTCCGTCAGCAGGTCAACGATCTTGCCCTTGCCCTCGTCGCCCCACTGGGCGCCCAACACCACGACTGACTGACCCATTTCGTACTACTCCCGGAAGTGTGTGGTTGGCGACGCTGACTAGTCGCTCGGCCTGCATTCGATGCAGGCCGATCCGGACGGCGCAGGCGCCAGAGGCCGGACACAGAAAAAGCCGGCAGATCGCTCCGCCGGCTTTTGTGCATTATCCGGATTACGACGGCCCGCGGCCACCTCGCATTTGCCCGGTCGCGCCGAACTGCGTGGATC
>CADCUA010000577.1 GCA_902805755.1 uncultured Lysobacter sp. | reverse complement strand
CGCGCGGCGATCTCGCCCCGGTGTGCGAGGCCGCACGGCAAGGGCGCATCTGGGTCGCGATCGGCTGCATCGAGCGCGCGCGCGAACGCGGCCACAGCCTGTACTGCTCGCTGGTGCTGATCGATGACACCGGTGCGATCCGCAACGTGCACCGCAAGCTCATGCCGACCTATGAAGAGCGTCTGGTGTGGTCGCCCGGCGACGGGCATGGACTGCGCTGCTTCGCGGTGGACGGGTTCACGCTCGGCACGCTGAGCTGCTGGGAGAACTGGATGCCGCTCGCGCGTTCGGCGCTGTACGCGCAGGGCGAGGACCTGCACATCGCGACCTGGCCGGGCAGCGAGCGCAACACGCGCGACGTCACCCGCCACATGGCGCGCGAAGGGCGCAGCTATGTGATGTCGGTGAGCGGGCTGATGCGTCGCGAGGATATTCCTGCGCACCTGCCGCATGCCGAGCTGCTGCGCGCGGCCATGCCGGAGGTCAGTGCGAACGGCGGCTCCTGCATCGCCGCGCCCACCGGCGAATGGGTGCTGCCGCCCGCGATCGGCGAGGAACAACTGCTGCTGGCCGAACTCGACCCGATGCTGGTGCGCGGCGAACGGCAGAATTTCGATCCGTTCGGCCATTACTCGCGGCCTGACGTGCTGGAGCTGCAGGTCAACCGCACGCGTCCGTGCGGCGCACGCTTCAACGACGACGCGACGGGCTGAAGGTGTGCGGTGTACAGATCGCCGCGCATCCAGCCGTGCCCCAAGGCCGCGTCTGATCACCACGCTACGACGCGTTGCGCCGGATCGTTTCGTGCATCGCACCGATGCGGGTTCCGACAATGAACACCGTGGCCCTGACCCGCCTGCTCGTCGCATGCGCGTTGTTTGCCGTTCTGATGGTGTTGCCCGGCTGCGCGACGTTACCGTCAGGCACGGCCGATCCGCGCATTGCAGGCCGCACCTACGTAATCACTGGCGCCTCCAGCGGGTTCGGCCGCGGCGTTGCGGTGAAACTTGGCGCGCACGGCGCGAATGTCGTGCTCGCGGCGCGGCGCACGCAGCTGCTGGAAGAAGTGGCGAATGAGGTGCGTGCGGCTGGCGGCACGCCGCTCGTCGTCACCACCGATGTCAGCAAGCTCGAGGACATGCAGCGGCTTGCCGAAACCACGGTCGCGCGCTTCGGCGGCATCGACGTGTGGATCAACAACGCCGGGCTAGGCGGGATCGGCCCGTTCTGGGACATTCCCGCCGCCGACCAGGCGCGGCTCGTGGACATCAACCTCAACGGCGTGATCTATGGCAGCCACGTCGCGTTGCAGCGCTTTCGCACGCAGCGCCGCGGCACGGTGGTGAACATCGGCTCGATCGAGAGCCAGGTGCCGCTCGCGTACCAGGCCAGTTACGCCGCTTCGAAAGCCGGCGTGCTTGCGCTCGGCCGCGCACTCAACGAGGAACTGCGCCTCGCCGGCCTGCGCGACATCAAGGTTGCGACCGTGATGCCGTGGGCGGCCGACACCCCGTTCGATCAGCACGCGGCGAATTATTCGGGGCGTACGCCGCAGCTGATCCTGCCGGACGGTGCGGGCAAGGTGGTCGATGCGATCGTGCGCATCAGCGTGCGTCCGAAGGAGGAACTTGCCGTGGGCTGGAAAGCGAAGGGCGCGTACGTCTCGCATCGCCTGTTGCCCGACGCGACCGAACGCATTGCCGGCCGATTGCAGCATGCGATCCAGATCGAAACCGCTCCGCCTGCGCCACCGACGCCCGGCTCGCTGTACACGCCGGTGCCCGAAGGCCGGAGCGTGGACGGCGACGTGCGCGAGCGCATGAAGCGCGAGCGGGCGATGCGTGCGCGCAGGCGCTGAGTGCCGGTTGGCGCTCAGCGCATCACGCTTGAATCAGACGCCGGACGCCGATCCGGCACCCATTGCAGCGGGTGTCGAAACCATGCGCGACCTGTGCAGCGCACCGCTGTGTTTGCGACTGCCGGACTGTGCATGGCCAACGCGTTGAAACCCGACGCGCTGCCACAACCGCGCCGAACACCGCGCACGCACCACGCGCCGATCTACTGCGCGATATCCAGCGCCGCGCGCTTCGCCTCGCGCCTTGCCTCCCGCGGCTGGCGGAAGTTGTTGTTGAACAGCGCCGGTTCCCACGAACCATATGTGGGGTTCGGCAGCATCCACCAGCGCTCACCGAACCACGCGCGATGCTCGGCATACAGCGCTTCGCGACCGGCCGGTGTGTTCGCATCGATCTGCACGAAATCGCCGAGCTGGTCGCCGAACTGCATCAGCACGCGGTACTGGCGCCCGGCCACCAGCCGGCGGCAGTGCTTCTCGCTGCCTTCCTGCTCGCAGCCTTCAACCTGCGTGCCCAGGCCCAGGAACACGCTGTCGTCCTTCACCGGCAGGCCGGCCGCGCGCAGGTTCGCAAGCGTCGCGTCCTTGAGGTGCACCGCGCGGTTGGAGATGTAGATCATCGTGACGCCGCGCGCCTGCGCGGCCTTCGCGAATTCCAGCACGCCGGGCACGGGCCTGGCCTTCTGCTCGCGCACCCACGCATCCCACGTCGTCTCGTTGTATTCGCTGCCCTGTGCGACCAGGCGCGCCTGGTAGGGCGAGTTGTCGAGCACGGTCTCATCGATATCGAGCACGACGGCCGGCGGCAGCTTCGCTGCGCTGCCACGCTCTTCGGGCACCAGTGCATGCCACTTCGGGTCTTTCAACGCGCGATCGAGCTGGGCGATCGCGGCGCGGTAGGCCTGCGTCGCCGCGGCGTCGTATTCGACCGCAGCCTGCACCCACAGGACCGCGTTGAGATTATCGTCCGCGGCAATCGCCGCGGTGGCCGGCGCCGTCACGACCGGCGCAGCCGATCCGGGCGCAGGCGCCGAGGCGGTGCCGCCGGTGGACTGGCAGCCTGCAAGCAGGCCGAAGCTTACAAAGGCGGCAAGACGGGCAATGCGCATGGGCAGGCTCCTGGAAGATCACCGCAGTTTAGTTCGGCGGCATGCGTTCCCGGCGCGCCCGTGCACCGCACGGGATCAGCCCGGCGCTTTCGGCATGCGCATCACCGACTTCAATCCCGTCTTGACCTTCGCATGCAGCGTCACGCCGGCCGCGACCGGCGACGCTTTCCAGGCTTCGTACTGTTCATCCAGTTCGGCCAGTTCCTGGCGCGAGAACAGCTGGCGCACCGCCTTGAACATCTCGCGCTCTTCCTCGCGCGCGTGGTGGTCGACGAACTGCCCGAGCACCTTGACCGAACCGGCGAACTGCCGCGTGTCCGGCGCGGATGCATGCAGGTCGGGCAGCACGGACTGCTCCACCGCGCGGTGCTCCTGAATCGCCTCGGCATGCATCAGCAGGCCTTCGTGCGATGCGCGCTTCGCGAACGCGGGGTAGAACACCAGCTCCTCCCACTTCGCATGCGGGATCAGCAAAGCCTCGATCTTCTCGAGCAATTGCGCACGCTTTTTCGCCGCACGGTCGGTGGTCGCGTTGATCTGCTCGAACAACCCGCGCAGCGTGTCGTGCTCGCTGCGCAGCGTGGTCAGGATGTTTCGCATGGTTCGCCTCGCTCGGTTGTATCGGACATCCATCGCAGCGCACCCCTGCTCACCACCACGTGACGACACGTCCCGCGATGCGACAGCCGCATGCGCCGGTCCATTGCGCCTGACAGCCCGACCCGCGGACAATCGCGGCTTCTCCGCGCGCCCGCCCACCATGCTTACTGCTACCCACACCGACGAAGCCGCGCGCCAGCGTGCGCTTGATGCCTACCATATCGTCGACACGTTGCCGGAAGCGGCGTACGACGACGTTGCCCGCCTGGCGTCCATGCTGTGCGAAACGCCGATTGCGCTGGTGTCGCTCATCGACCGCGACCGCCAGTGGTTCAAGGCGAACGTCGGCTTCCCGGGGCGCGACTCATCGCGCGACGTTGCGCTGTGCGACCACGCGATCCGCACGCCGGGCGCGCTGATGGAAGTGCCGGACCTCGGAGCGGATGCACGCTTTGTGCACAATCCGTTCGTCACTGGAGAACACGCCATGCGGTTCTACGCCGGCATGCCGCTGGTGACGCCTGACGGCGCCGCGCTGGGCACGGTGTGCGTGATGGACCATGAGCCGCGCACGCTGAGTGCTTCGCAGCGCGATGCGCTGGCGGTGCTCGCGCGACTGACGATGAGCTTGATTGAAGGCCACGGCCGCGAGCGCATGCTCGAACGCACTGCCGCGATCGCGCCTGCCGTGGCCGCGGCCGCATCGGAGGGCTATACGATCGCGCTGCTGGAGCTGCAGGACTTCGCGGGTGCTGCCGGGCGCATCGGCGAACGCGCGCTTGAAAAGCGCATGCAGCAGCTGGACGAATCGCTGGGCTCGCTGCTGCGGGCGCACGGAGATACCGTCAACCGCGCGACGATGAGCCCGGAGCTCGTCGTGGTCCTGCAGGGCCACTCGACGCAGGCAGGGCTTCAGCGCGTGCGCGAGTGCGTCCAGGCGTTCGAGCACGACACCGGGCTGCGCATACTGATCGGCGCGGCCGACGCACGCAGCGCGGACGAGCGTCAGGAGCACGTGTTCCTGCGTGCGGATGAAGCGCTCTCGCAGGAGAAGGACCGCGCCCGCACCGCGTTGGATGCATGATGCAGGCAACGCCGCTCGCCAGACACCCATGACCCGACGCCTGACTCCGTTCCACCTCGCCATCCCCGTCCATGACGTTGCGGCCGCGCGTGCGTTCTACGGCGGCCTGTTCGCGTGTCCGGAAGGACGCAGCGCGGAGCGCTGGGTCGATTTCGACCTGTACGGCCATCAGCTGGTGTGCCACCAGGTCGATGGCATGCAGCCGCCTGTCGCCGGCGACAACGCGGTCGACGGCCACGATGTGCCGGTGCCGCATTTCGGTGTGGTGCTGGAGCTGCCCGACTGGAATGCGTTGGCCGAGCGCCTGCGCGCGGCAGGCGTGAAATTCGTGATCGAGCCGCATGTTCGCTTTGCCGGCCAGCCGGGCGAACAGGCGACAATGTTCCTGCTGGATCCGTCCGGCAACGCGCTGGAGTTCAAGGCGTTCGCCGATATCGACGGGCAGCTGTTCGCGACCTGAGTTGCCGCTTGAATACAGGTCAGGACAGCCCGGCAGTCGGTCGTGTGCTCGTCCTACGCTCGATTCCTGCCGGCACCTGCCGGGTGCGAACGTCGTCCAGGTGCGAGTGCCAGATCTGCAGCGCCTGTTGCCGCCCCTGTTGGACCAGCTCGGCGATTCGCTCGGGCGAATAGTCGAAATGACCGGACACCGGATCGTGCGGCAGCGGCTCGCGCACGATGTTGATGACATGGTCGAAACCCTCGTGGAACCCGGCGGGCACGACGGTCTTGCCGTGCAGCAGCAGCTCCAGTGCCCGGTGCACCATCTCCATGCCCGCACGCGGTGCTCGCGCCTGCGCACGGCTCATATGGTCAACCGTGATCAACAGGGTGGGCTGCGGGTACTCGCCCTGTCTGCGCAGGCGCCCACGGCCTCGCACGCGGTCGAGCATCAGCGGCAGCGACGATTCACGCGTCATGTCGCCATCCCAGTACAGCCGCCCATCGATCATGACCGGTTCGAACACCAGCGGGATGGCCGAGCTCGCTGCCAGGTGCGCCGTGGTCACCGGCGCCTGCTCGCTGTCGAACAGCACGAGCTCGCCGGCGGCCGGCAGGTGCGCGACGTAGCGCTGGAAGTACCACTGCGACTTCTCGCGCTCGGTCGGCGCG
>CADCUA010000576.1 GCA_902805755.1 uncultured Lysobacter sp. | reverse complement strand
TGCGTGAGGACTTCGATCCGCCGCCGGCCGGGCTGCTGGCGCTGTGGTTGCCCGACCAGAAGCCGTGCGCCGTGCAGGCCCGCTGGTTGCAATCGAACTTCCCGCAGCGCACCTGGCTGGCGGTCGAGCTGCATCGCGGCCCCGACGACGAAGCCCGCCTGCGCGAACTGCTCGCACTGGCCGCGCAACTGGGCATGCCGGCCGTGGCCAGTGGCGATGTCCACATGCATGTGAGAAAGCGCCGCGCACTGCAGGACACGTTGACCGCCGTGCGCCTGCGCGTACCGATCAGTGAAGCGGGACATGCGCTGTTTCCCAACGGCGAGCGCCACCTGCGCACGCGCCCGGTGCTTGCCTCGATCTATCCGGCATCGCTGATGGAAGAGTCGATACGCATCGCCGAGCGCTGCCGGTTCAATCTCAAGCAGCTCGTCTACCACTACCCGCGCGAGCTGGTGCCCGCGCAGCAGACGCCCACGACATGGCTGCGCGGGCTGGTCGAGAAAGGCATCGCCTGGCGCTGGCCGGGCGGCATCGACGATGAGGCGCGCGCGCTGATCGAGAAGGAGCTTTCGATCATCGGCGAGCTCGGCTACGAGTCCTACTTCCTGACCGTGCACGACATCGTCCGCTTCGCACGCGAGCGCGGCATCCTCTGCCAGGGCCGCGGCTCGGCGGCGAACTCCGCGGTCTGCTACGCGCTCGGCATCACCGAGCTGCGCCCGGGCCAGACGCAGATGCTGTTCGAGCGCTTCATCTCGCGCGAACGCAACGAGCCGCCCGACATCGACGTCGACTTCGAGCACGAGCGGCGCGAGGAAGTGCTGCAGTACATCTTCGAGCGCTACGGGCGCGAGCGTGCGGCGCTGACCGCCGTGGTGATCCGCTACCGCGGGCGCAGCGCGGTGCGCGATGTCGCGCGGGCGCTCGGCCTGCCTTCCGACCAGATCGACGAGCTCGCGCGCACGATGGATCGCTGGAGCAGCGATGCGCCGATGCCCGAGTACCTGCGCGAACGCGGTTTCGATCCGGACTCGCCGCTGATGCAGCGCGTGATCGTGCTGACCTCGCAACTGCTCGGCTTTCCGCGGCACCTGTCGCAGCATCCGGGCGGCTTCGTGATCTCCGAGCGGCCCTTGTCGACACTGGTGCCGGTCGAGAACGCGGCGATGCCGGGCCGCACGATCCTGCAATGGGACAAGGACGACCTCGATGCACTCGGCCTGCTCAAGGTCGATTGCCTCGCGCTCGGCATGCTGACCTGCATCCGCAAGACACTGGACCTGCTGCGTGCGAGCGGCCGTCGCGATATCTCCATCCACGACATCCCGCCCGAGGATCCGGCGACCTACGCGATGATCCAGCCGGCCGACACGATCGGCGTGTTCCAGATCGAATCGCGCGCGCAGATGGCGATGCTGCCGCGGCTCAGACCCAGGACGTTCTACGACCTCGTGATCCAGGTCGCGATCGTGCGCCCCGGCCCGATCCAGGGCGACATGGTGCACCCGTACCTGCGCCGTCGTAATGGCGAGGAGCCGGTCACCTACCCGTCGGAGCAACTGCGCGAAGTATTCGAACGCACGCTCGGCGTGCCGCTGTTCCAGGAACAGGTGATGCAGCTGGCGATCACCGCGGCCGGCTACACCGCGGGCGAGGCCGACCAGCTGCGGCGCTCGATGGCCGCCTGGAAACGCGACGGCGGCATGGAGCATCACCGGCAAAAACTCACCGACGGCATGCTGGAAAACGGCTACACGCGCGAATTCGCCGAGCAGGTGTTCGAGCAGATCAAGGGCTTTGGCAGCTACGGCTTTCCCGAGTCGCATGCGGCGAGCTTCGCGCTGATCACCTACCTCAGCTGCTGGCTCAAATGCCATG
>CADCUA010000575.1 GCA_902805755.1 uncultured Lysobacter sp. | reverse complement strand
TTTATGACAGTCAACGCGCGAGCTCGCGACATCCAACGGCGACCTCGCGGCGTCGCCGTGCGAACGCGCGACCTGCCGGGCCTGGAGTGCGGCACCGCCAGGCGACCGCACGAGGCCCCAGCACGCTGGACGCCGCGCGCGTCGCCAACCCCGTCAACCGCAATCACCGCGCCCGGTCAGGCGCTCGAGCCGGCCGCGGGCGGCTTCGCACTCGGCCTGCCTGCGACGCGCGGCGTCGGCCGCGGCCTTGCGCGCGCTGGCCTGCGCGGCGTCGGCGCGCGCCTTGCGCAACTGCGCGAGCTTCGCCTTGATCTGCGGCATCGCCGCCAGCGCGGCGCGTTCGCCCTCGAGGATCGCGCGGTTTTTCTGCTCGAAATCGGTGGCGCCGATGTCGAGCACGGACGGGCGGATCACCACGTCGGCGCGCTGCAGTTCAAGCGCGCCGAGCTTCTGGCCCATGATCGTGATCGACCGGTTGACGTTGCCGAGCAGGCTGTCGGGCGCTGCGCCCGCGGCCTTGCTGGAGATGTCCACCGCGATCACGAACTCGGCGCCAAGTTCGCGCGCGGCATCGACCGGCACCGGGCTGACCACGCCGCCGTCGACGTACGTATTACCTGCGATCTTCACCGGCTCGAACACGCCCGGGATCGAACTCGACGCACGCACCGCCTGGCCGGTGTTGCCGCGCGTGAACACGGTGCGCTTGCCGTCCTCGAGCCGCGTGGCCACGACTGCAAGCGGCTTCTTCATCGACTCGAGCTTGCGCTGGCCGACCAGTTCGTTGACGTAGAGCTGCAGCTTCTCGCCCTTGACCACGCCGCCGGAGAACAGACTGACGTCGCGGATGCGGCCCTCATCGAGTTCGAACGCGGTGGTCTGCATGCGGAACGCGTCCTGCCCGCTCGCATACAGCGCGCCGACCACGCTGCCGGCGCTGGTGCCGGACACCACGTCGATCACGATGCCGTTCGCCTCCAGCATCTTGATCACGCCGATATGGGCGAACCCTTTTGCCGCGCCGCCGCCGAGCGCGAGGCCGACGCGGACCTTCGATGTGGCCACGGCCGGCGCCTTCGCCGCGTTCGCGACCGGTGGTGTCGGGCGGACGGCATCGCCGCTGCAGGCGGCCATCAGTGCGGCGGTGCACAGCGCGAGAAGCGCAGAAGCACGGAACGGCGAGCGCATGCAGTGGCCGGGCGCAGTACGGCGGGCCAGCATAACGAGCGGCGGCCGCGGTCGATTCAGCTGCAACACGGCCGACGCGGTTCGCGTTCAGCAGGCAAGCCCATCGCGCGCCGGACCAGCACCGCGCCCGCGATCACCAGCGGCACGCTGAGCAACTGGCCCACACTCAGCCACCAGCCCGCATCGTGCGCGGCCTGCGAGGTCTTGAACACTTCCAGCCCGATCCGCGCCGTGAACACCGCCAGCAGCAGGCAGCCGGTCAGCAGCCCGCGCCGGTGCAGCCCACCGTTGCGCTGCAGGGCGGCCAGGCCCGCCGCAATCAGCAGGTATGCGGCCGCTTCGTACAGCTGCACCGGATGCCGTGGCAGCGCGTCGACCGCAGTGAAGACGACGCCCCACTCCCTGCCCGTCGGCACGCCCACGATCTCGGAGTTGAGGAAATTCGCAATGCGGATCAACGCGGCGCCCACGGCCGCCGGCAACGCGGTGCAATCGGTGACTTCCAGCAGCGCCGGTTGCGGGACCAACCGGCGGATGCCCAATGCCAGCCCCGCCAGCAGCCCGAGCACGCCGCCGTGGCTGGCGAGCCCGCCTTCCCAGGTCTTCAATATCTCCAGCGGATGGCGCAGGTAGAACGCCGGCTCGTAGAACAGGCAGTGCACGAGCCGCGCGCCCAGCACGGCGCCGATCAGCGCATACAGCAGCAACCGGTCGGCATGCGCCGGTGGCAGGCCACGCTGTTCGAATACACGCGCGAGCATCCAGCGGCCGAGCAGGAACGCGCCGACGAACAGCAGCCCGTACCAGCGCACGGCGACCGGCCCGACCTGCACCAGCACCGGATCCAGTGCCCAGTGGATCAGCATGCAAAGGCGACCCGACGGAGGCGGTCAGCCGCCAGTGATGGTCGCGCCTGCGTGCAGTGCAAGCCTGGTTCGACGCGCATCGAACTCAGAACCGGTTGTCGCCATCGAGCAGCCGCCCCAGCCCGCCCAGCATCGAGCCTTCACCGCGATCCTGGCCGCCGCCCTGCGGCGCCGCCGCCAGCATGCGACCGGCCATGCGCGAGAACGGCAGCGACTGCAGCCAGACCTTGCCCGGGCCGGTCAGCGTGGCGAGGAACACGCCTTCGCCGCCGAACAGCATGCTCTTGATGCCGCCGACCGGCTTGACGTCCATGTTGACGCTGGGCTGGTAGGCCATCACGCAGCCGGTGTCGACGTCGATGCGTTCGCCTGCCGCAAGCTCGCGTTCGACCAGCGTGCCGCCGGCATGCACGAACACCCAGCCGTCGCCTTCGAGCTTCTGCATGACGAAGCCTTCGCCGCCGAACAGGCCGGTGAGGATCTTGCGCTGGAAATGGATGCCCACCGACACGCCGCGCGCGCCGGCGAGGAAGCTGTCCTTCTGGCAGATCAGGCGGCCACCGTGCTCGTCCAGCTTCATCGCCAGCACCGTGCCCGGGTAGGGCGCCGCGAACGCGACGCGCGCCTTGCCGGTGCCCGTGTGCGTGAACATCGTGGTGAACAGGCTTTCGCCGGTCAGCACGCGCTTGCCGGCCGAGAACACCTTGTCCATGAAGCCGCCGCCCTGGCCGGTGTGCGAGCCGTCGCCGAACACCGTGTCCATCTGGATCGACGCGTCCTTGTACATCAGCGCGCCCGCCTCGCTGATCGCGCTTTCGCCCGGGTCCAGCTCGATCTCCACGAACGGCATGTCGTTGCCGACGATGCGGAAATCGATCTCGTCGCTGCGCCCGCGCGCGGCTGCGCCCAGCGGTGGCGGCATGTGCAACGGCGCACCGCCGGCCTGCGCGGCCAGTTCGGGCACCGTGCGCACCGGCTTCCAGCCGCTCATGCCCTCGCGCCAGGCCTGTGCGTCGGGGTTGCGCAGCGCGAACTCGCGCGCGGCGGTTTCATCGAGCGGGCCGACGCGGTCGGTGGTGTTGAACGGAACGAAATACCACTGGGTCATGGCGGAAGTCCTTGTCGGGGAGTGAAAAGCGGGAATGGGGAATGGGGAATGGGCGCGGCGCAGCGCTCAGGCCAGCGCCGCAAGCGCGGCGGCGCGCGCATGCAGCGCGGCGGTGTCGAACAACGGCACGCTCGCGTCCCCGGGCTGCACCAGCAGGCCGATCTCGGTGCAGCCCAGGATCACGCCCTGCGCGCCGCGTTCGACCAGGGACGCGATGATGTCGCGGTACGCCCCGCGCGAGGCAGCCTCGATGCGCCCGCGGCACAGCTCGTCATAGATCACGCGGTGCACGAGATCGCGCTGCGCGTCATCGGGCACCAGCACCTCGAGACCGTGACGCTCCAGGCGCTCGATGTAGAAACGCTGCTCCATCGTGAAGCGCGTGCCGAGCAGGCCGACACGCTGCAGGCCCAATGATGTGATCGCCTGCGCGGTCGCATCGGCGATGTGCACCAGCGGCAGGCCGCTCGCGGCCTCGACCGCATCGGCAACCTTGTGCATCGTGTTCGTGCAGATCACCAGAAGCTCGGCGCCGCCCGCGCGCAATGCACGTGCGGCATCGGCCAGCACCTCGCCGGCCGCGTCCCAGTCGCCCATCTGCTGCAGCCGCTCGATCTGCGCGAAATCCACGCTGTACAGCAGCAGCCGCGCCGAATGCAGGCCGCCGAGGCGTTCGGCGACCACCTGATTGATGAGGCGGTAATAGGGAACCGTCGATTCCCAGCTCATGCCGCCGATCAGCCCCAGCGTCTTCATGGATGCACCGCGTGGAAAACCCGCACGGTAGCGACCGGTGCGTGCGTCGGCGCGTGCCGGCAGTCACGGCTCGCGTGCGGGTTTCGCGCCGAAGCGTTCGCCGAAGAAGTCGCCCGCGTTCCACTTCGGGCGTTGCGCGCGGTTCGCGATGCGCTCGCCGATGTTCGCATTCAGCCGCGCCAGTCGCGCCGCATCGGCGTACTGGATGGTCTGGTCCGCATCGTCGCTGGGGCGGTGGTAATGCTCGCTGAGGAACGTCTTCATCGCCGCGGTGCCGTCGCCCTCGTGCGCATCGATGCCGCCGTCCAGGTACACCGCCGGAATGCCCGCGCGGATGAACGCGTACTGGTCGCTGCGCACGAACACGACTTCTTCCGGCAATGGATCCGGCGACAACCCGACGCCGACGTCCTTCGCCGCCTGCTCGACGATCGGCTTGAGGTCGGAGTGCTCGATGCCGATCGGCACGACATCGCGCGTCGGCGTCAGCATCACCGGCATGTCCATGTTGACGTTCGCGACCAGCGAGCCGCGCGGCACGGTTGGATTGCGCACGAACCATTCGGCGCCGAGCAGGCCTTTTTCCTCGGCCGTCAGTGCGATGAACAGCAGCGAGCGCTTCGGCGCATCGTTCGCCGACACGAGCTGCTGCGCGGCTTCGAGCATGATCGCGACGCCGAGCGCGTTGTCGAGCGCGCCGTTGTAGATCGCATCGCCCTCGACCGGCGCGCCGATGCCGACGTGGTCCAGGTGCGCGGTGAACGCGACATGCTCGCCGCCCAGCGACGCGTCACGACCGCGCAGCCGCGCGACCACATTGCGCGACTGCGACTTCGCGATCTGCGTGCGCGAGGCGAGCGTGAGCGTGCCCGGCAAATCGAACGGCGCGAGCGTGCCCGCTTTTACGGCCGCGTACAGCGACGCCGGGTCGCGGCCGAGGATCGCGGTGTTGTGATCGATGTGCGCCGAACCGACCACCTGCAGCTCGGGATACGAGTCCACCGCGGTGCCGTCCGCCGCCCGCAGGCGCATGCCGGGCTTGGACCAGTTCGCGATGCTGCGCGCCCAGGGATGGCGCTTTTCGTCCTCGTCCGTGGTCAGAAACAGCACGCCGACCGCGCCGCGGCGCACGAGCTCGGCGAACTTCTCGCGGCTGGACGAGTAGAACGCGCGGCGGTCGTTATCGAACTTCTCCGGCGCGCCGGCAAACAGCACTGCGATCTTGCCGCGCACGTCCACGCCGCGGAAATCATCGTGCTGGAGTTCCGGCGCGTGCACGCCCTGGCCCACGAAGACCGCCGGTGCGGTGATGCGCGCGTCGGGGCGGTTGTAGTTCAACGAAGGCAGGAACGCGTCGCGCTCGCGCAGCACCGTGCGGCGGCCTTCGCGTTCGATCACCGCTTCGCTGCCGCCGTCCACGCGCGTCGCGCGCAGCAGCGGCACGGTCTGGAAATAACTGCCGTTCTCGCCCGCCGGCTCCAGGCCGATCGCACGCAGGCGCTGCGCGACATACAGCGACGCCAGCGCATAGCCGCGCGTACCCGCTTCACGGCCTTCGAGCAGGTCGTCGGCGAGAAAGCGCAGGTCCGCCTCGATGCGCGTGGCCGCCAGATCAGCCGGGACCTGCGCCTCCGGAGTCTCGGGCGCACGCACGGGCGCGGGGGTCTTGCCCTGGCAGGCGGCGAGCGCGAGCAGGGCCGGCAACAATGCGGTGCGATAGGACATGTCCACTCGGCGGCGTAAGCAATCGGACGGCCATCGTGCGGCAAGTCGTCCAGCTCGGCCATAGCCTGGCGCGCGGTGGTCGCGATCCCGCCGCGTCCTGCCATCCCCGGCAGGTGTCGCGTGCATCG
>CADCUA010000574.1 GCA_902805755.1 uncultured Lysobacter sp. | reverse complement strand
TCCAACCGCACTATCCAGCGGCCGACCGCCGCATTCGTCGGCGCCTCGTGGGTCGCACTCGGCGTCGGCGCGATCGCCTACATCGCCGGGCTGTGGAATGCGCCGATGGCGCTCAACGAGAAGGGCTATTACTTCACGCTGCTGATGTACGGCCTGTTCTCGGCGGTCTCGCTGCAGAAATCCGTGCGCGACCGGCTCGAAGGCATCCCGGTGACCGACCTGTATTTCGGCCTGTGCTGGATCTCGCTCGGCCTGTCGCTGCTGCTGCTGACCGTCGGGCTGTGGAACGCGGAGCTCACGCGCAGCGAGAAAGGCTTCTACGCGATGGCGTTCCTGCTCAGCCTGTTCGCCGCGGTTGCGGTGCAGAAGAACGTGCGCGACATCGCGCTGGCCGATGCCGCCGAGCCGTTCGACCCGGCGCCCGGGGCCTAAGCATCAACGGCGGCCGGGGCCTCAACCCATGCCGCCGTTGATGCCGATGACCTGGCCGTTGATGTAGCCGGCCGCGTCCGAACACAGAAACGCCACCAGCGCCGCGACTTCCTCGGGCGTGCCCGCGCGCGCCGCAGGCACGAGCTGCTTGATCATCTCCGGCGGGAATGCATCGCCCGCCATGCGTCCTGCGATCACGCCGGGCGCGACCACATTCACGCTGATGCCGCGCGCGGCCATCTCGCGCGCAAGTGACTTGCTCGCACCGTGCAGCGCGGCTTTTGCCGCGGCGTAATTCGTCTGCCCGCGATTGCCGAGCACGGCCGCGACCGACGACACGCTGACGATGCGTCCCCAGCGCGTGCGCGCCATCGGCAGCAGCAGCGGCTGGGTGACATGGAAGAAGCCGTGCAGCGACACGTCGATGACGCGCTTCCATTGCGCCTCGCTCATGCCCGCCATCGGCGCGTCGTCATGGATGCCGGCGTTGTTCACCACGACCTGCACCGGGCCGCGCTCGAGCAGCGTCGCGATCGCCGCGCCCGTCGCCGCGCCATCGGCGACATCGAACGCGACCGCCTCGGCGCTGCCGCCCGCGCCATGGATGGCCTCCACCACCTCATCGGCGCGCGCGCGGTTGCCGTTCGCGTGGACGATGACATGCAGCCCGTCGGCCGCCAGGCGCGTGCAGATCGCGCGGCCCAGATCGCCGCTGCCGCCGGTGACAAGGGCGCGCCGTGCAGTCGTGGAAGTCATGGAAGGCCCCGCAGTCAAAACGCGATTGTCGCGTGCGCGTCGTGGCCGCGCGAGCCCGGCTCAGTCCGGCCCGTGCAGCACCGCGGCGCGGCCCTCGGCGAGCAGCGCATCGCCGTGGCGGATCGCGAACGCGTACTGCCAGCCGCTGTCGCCCTCCACCAGCACCTGCGCCTCGCACACGATCGCGCCTTCGAGATCGTCGATGCGCGTGGCATGCAGCTGCACGCCGCGCAGCGCCACCAGCATGCCCGCGCGGGCGCGGCCGCCCGCCTGCTGCGCACGCAGCCCACCGTGCACCGCCATCGCCTGCGCGCCGTATTCGCACAGGTGCACCGCGCGCAGTTGCCCGCGGCTGCGCAGCGGATGGTCGGCATCGCAATGGTTGAACGCACGCAGCCGGATCGACTGCGCGTCCCAGGCCAGCACCTCGTCCCACAGGCACATCGCGCCCTGATGCGGGATCAGCGCGGCGATCGCATCGCGTTGCAGCAGGCCGGGTTCGGTCATGGTCGTTGCATCGGGTCAGGCGTGGACGGGCGCCGCACTGTCGCGGCGCGTGATCAACAAAGCGAGCACGAAATTGCTGATCACGCCGAGCGCGACGGTGCTGCCGATCGCGCGCAGCACCGGGATGCTCGATGAGCCCAGCAGCGAGAACACCAGCAGCGTCGTCAGGCTGCACACCATGACCGCATGCAGCGTGCGCAGCTGCTCATCGCGTTCGTCGCCGGCGTGGTCGAAGAACAACGCGTAATCCAGCCCCAAGCCCGCGGCGAGGATCAGCGCGACGAGGTGGAACAGCGTGAGCTCGATGCCGAGCGCGCGCAGCACGGCGAGCAACAGCACGGTGGTGAGCGCCATCGGCGCGAGCACGCGCAGCACGCGCGCCGGCACGCGCAGCGCGAACCACACGGTCGCTGCGAGCAGCACGCTTGCGAGCGCGAGTGCCCACAGCACGCGGCTGCGGTAACCGGCCACCAACGATTCGGACGCGTTTTTCAGATCCAGCAATTGCGCCCCTTGCTGCTGCGCGAGCGCGGCGATCGCGGCCGGATCCCTCAAGCCGCTGAGCGACACCAGTGCGGTCGCGTGGCCGTCGCGTTCGAGCAGCAGCCCGGCTACCGTCGTCGCCAACGGCGTGCCGGCCAGGTCGCGCGGCTGCAACGGTTCTACAGTGCGCGCGCGTTCGACATCGGCGAGGAACGGGACGAATGCATCGGGCTGGAACGGGCTGCCGGCGAGCGCGGCATCGAGCGCGGCCGCCAATGCCGGCGGCGACGGCAGCCGCGCCTGGCGCGCGCGCTGGGTCCCGGCGCTGGGCAGGTAGCGCGCGGCGAGGTCGAAGCCCTGCAGCGCGCCGCGCGCGCGCGCGGCCTCCAGCGCCGGTTGCAGTTGTTCGGAGCGGCGCAGCACGCTCTGCGCGTCGGGCCCGGTCACGGCGATCAGATAACGCACGTCCGGCGCGCCGAGCTCCTGCCGCAGCTGCCCATCGCGCGCGAGTGCGCCGGCCGGCACCGGTGTCAGTTTCGACAGGTCGTTCTGCCAGAACGGCCCCGGCGCGAGCGCGGCCGCCGCGATCGCGATCGCCGCCAGCGCCGCGCAGCCGGGCGCGTTGAGCCGCGGCCAGCGCGCGAGCCGTTGCCACGCGCGCGCCACGAACGGCGAAGCCGCCGCATCGCGGAACGCGCCGCGCCCGTCCGGATCGATCAGCGCCGGCAGCACGAAACGCGTTGCGAGCGCCGCCGTGCCCAGGCCGACGATCGTGAACACCGCGAGCTGCTCCAGCCCGTCGACGCCCGACGCGAGGAACGTCAGGTACGCGATGCAGGTCGACGCGACGCCGGTGCCGAGCGTCGGCCACAGCGCACGCGCGCTCGCCCATGGCGACAGACCCGGGCGCTGATGACTGAAAAGATGGATCGGATAATCCTGCGCCACGCCGATCAGGGTGAAGCCGAACGCGATCGTGATGCCGTGCACGCCGTCGAACGCGAGCGCAACCGCGCCCAGCCCCGCGAGCCCGCCGCTCGCGAGCGGCAGCCCGCCCAGCAGCGGCGCCTTCCAGCTGCGGTAGGCGAGCCACAGCAGCGCGACGAACACGAAGCTGTCGATCGTGCCGATCAGGCTCGCCTCGCGCTGCGTGCGCCCGCCGATCTCGACCGCGAACGCACCCGGTCCGGTCAACGTCAGCTGCGTCGGCGTGCCGCGGCTCACACGCGTGAACGCGTCACGCAGCGCCTGCACCGCCGCCTGCTGGCCCGGCGGATCGAAACCGGCCGCGCGCGTCTGCACGATCATCAGCGCCTCGCGCCCGGCCCGGTCGAACCAGACGCCGTGCAGCGATTGCGGCTGGTACGCGGGCTGCCAGCGCTCGGCGAGCACCAGCGTCTCCAGCGTGGGGTCAGACGGCAGCAGCGGCTCGATCATGCCGGCCGCCGGCGAGCCCAGGTCCTGCACGCGTGCGTCCAGCGCGTCGCGCAGCGTGGCCGCATCGAGCGCGCCACGATCGAGCGTGGGCGACAGCAGGTAACGGTACGGGCGCAGCCGCTCGGGGATCGCATCGAGCCCGGCCTGCGCGCCGTTGGTGGCGAACACGAAGCGCTGGTCGTCCGCAAGCGCGCGCTGCAGCGCCTGCGATTGCGTGCCCAGCGTTGCCGGATCACTGCCGGAGAGTGCAACGAGCAACAGTCGCGAGCCGGGCCCTTCGCCGAGCTCATCGATCAGCAGCTTCTGCGCCGGCGTCTGCGCGGTCGGCATGAACCGGCGCAGGTCGCCGGAGACGTTCAGGTGCTGGCTGATCCACCAGCCAGCGACCGCCAGCGCGGCCAGCCAGGCGAACGCGAGCGCAAGCCGGCGCGCTGCCGGACTCAACTGCCGCGGCACAAGGTGGCCAGCGTCGCCGCATCCATCGCCGGGCCGGCGGTGCGCGCAGCGCCCGCAAGCAGCGTGCGCTGCAGCGGCTGCTTCGCCGGCTGCGTCTCGATGCAGCGCAGCTCCGCGCCGCGGCCGTACAGCGTGATCGCCTGCACCTGCTTCGCGAGCTGCGCATCCTTCGGCGTCAGCGCGAGCGTCCACTTCGCGCGCGTGCCCTGCGGGACGAGGCGGTAATGGCGTTCGAGCTGCGCGCGGTCACCGGCGAGCAGCGCGCCGAAGCTCGCCTGCAGCGCGGCCAGTTCCGGCGCGCGCGCCAGCGAAAAGCGTCGCGGCGACTTGCCGGCGCGCGCGATCGTCACATCGCCCGCGCCATTCGCACCGGTGACGATCGTGGTGGTTTCGACATACGGGCTGCGCACGTCGCGCACCAGCGTGTCCGCGCGCGGGCGCCGGTATTCGCCACTGATGCGCAGCGGTGCTTTCAGCAGCGGCGAGCCGCGCAGCTCCACGAAGCTGGTCCGCATCGGCGCGGGACGCACCAGCCGCTCGAGGATCCAGTCCGAGGCGACCGGTGCTTCAGCGGCCGCCGCCAGCGGCAGGGCGATCGCCAGCAGCAGCGGCGCCAGCGCCAGGCGCAGTCGAGGGGTTCGTGCCATGGGCCTGCCAGAAATCATAGAAATTGAACCAGTTGTAAGGGGCGCGCCGCACGTACTCCTGCAACCGTTCGGCGTAACGCTGTGCCAGCCCGTGCAGGATCTGCTGGCGGTTATGGCGTTCGGCGACCAGCTCCTCGCTGAACACCTCGAACGCCAGTTCATATTCGCGCCCGCCACGGTACAGGCCGAACGCCAGCACCACCGGCACGCGCAGCATCGTCGCGATCACCCAGGGCGCGGTCGGGAACGGCGCATCCTCGCCCAGGAACGACGCCGTGACCGCCGCATCGCCCGGGCGCGCGCGATCGACCAGCAGCGCGACGATTTCGCCGGCATCGGTTGCCTGCTTGATCGCGAGCACGATCGACGGCCCGTCCTGGCCCGCATCGATCACGCTGCGCGCGATCTCCGGGTTCAGCGCGTCGAGCATCTGGGTGATCGCGGCGTTGTGGCCCTTGTCCAGCACCACGCGCACGGTCACGTCCGGCCGCTCGCGCGCGAGCACGCACGATGCCGGACGGTCGCCGTGACGACCTGCGCCTACGGGCGACGCGAGCTGCGCGTCCGCGTGCGCGGCGACGGCTGCGGGTTCGCCCCCGCTCGCGCGGCGGCGAACGGCCACTTCGGGATGGCAGGCATGCGCGAGCGGGCGGCCGCGATCGGTGCGCGGCTCACCGTCGCGAGCGCGCCCGGTCGCGGCACCGAAGTCCTGCTTCGTCTTCGGTCATGCTCCCACCTGACCGCGAGCCGCGCGCTCGTCCGGTCGTCGCCGTGATCAACCGTCGTCCAGGTGGATGATGCCGCGCTGGAGGGCGAGGGTCACCGCCTCGGTGCGGTCGTCGACGCCGAGCTTCTCGTGGATGTTCTTGAGGTGCGCCTTGACCGTGCCCTCGGTGCGCCCGATCACGCGCGCGATCTCGCGGTTGCGCAGCCCCTTCGACACCAGCCGCAGCACCTCCACCTCGCGCGCGGTCAGCTCGACGCGCGGCGTGAACTCGGCCAGCGTGCGCGCCACCTCGGCCGGGATCACCCGCTGCCCCGCCGCCGCGCTGCG
>CADCUA010000573.1 GCA_902805755.1 uncultured Lysobacter sp. | reverse complement strand
TGGCGCCTTCGCGATTCTCTCCGCGTCTCTTGCGACACCGGCGCTGCACCGAGCCCGAGCGCTTATCCTTGCCCGATGCGGACTGAACCCTTCGAACGCCTGCTGCGCGCCCTGTACTCGGCCGTGCTGTACGTGTTCGTGCCGATCACGCTGTACCACCTGATCTGGCGCGGGTTTCGCCAGCCCGCGTATTTCCAGCGCTGGAACGAGCGCTATGGCGCCTACCACGATGCGCCGTATGCCTGCACGCTGTGGCTGCATGCGGTATCGGTCGGCGAGGTGAACGCCGCGGTGCCACTTGTCAACGCGCTGCGCCGCGGTCGACCGGACCTGCGCCTGCTGGTCACCACGATCACGCCGACCGGGTCCGAGCGCGTGCGTGCGCTATGGGGCAGCGAGGTCGAGCACGTCTACCTGCCTTACGACCTGCCGGGTGCGGTGCGGCGTTTCCTTGATCATTACCGCCCGCACGTGGCGATGATCATGGAAACGGAGCTGTGGCCGAACCTGCTGTTCGGCTGCCGCGACGCCGGCGTGCCTGTGTTCATCCTCAACGCGCGCCTGTCCGAACGCTCGCTGCGCGGCTATCGCGTACTCGCGCCGATCGTCGGCCGCGCCTTGCGCACGGTGCGTGCCGTGGCGGCGCAATCGCTTGCCGACGGCATGCGCTTCATGCGGCTGGGTGCGCGCAGCGAACAGGTCGTCGAAACCGGAAACCTGAAGTTCGACGTCAACGTGCCCGACACGCTTGACGCATTCGCGGCGGAATTCCACGCCACCTGCGGCGAGCGGCCGGTGTGGATCGCGGCAAGTACCCATGCCGATGAGGAAGCCGCGGTGGTTGCGATCCACCGGCATCTGCGCATGCGCCACCCGGACCTGCTGCTGCTGTGGGCGCCCCGGCATCCGGAGCGGTTCCGCATCGTCGCCGAGCACGCGCGCACCGCGGGCTGGACGGTATCCACGCGCTCGCGCGGCCGTTCGCCGGGTGCGCAGGACGCGGTGTTCGTGATCGACACGCTGGGCGAGCTGATGCAGTTCTACGCCTGCGCCGATGTCGCGTTTGTCGGTGGCAGCCTGCAGCCGATAGGCGGGCATAACCTGCTGGAGCCCGCGGCGGCCGGTACACCGATCGTCACAGGCCCGCACCTGCACAACTTCGTCGAAATCGCACGGCGCCTGGACGAGGCGCAAGCCGTGCGGATCGAGCGCGATGCCGAGGCCGTCGAGCGTGCGATCGCGGAGCTGCTGGACGACGTGTCCGCGCGCGAGCACATGGCCGAAGCCGGGCATCGCCTGGTCCAGAGCGGTCGCGGCGCACTGGCGCGCACGATGGCATTGCTGCAGCCCGCGTTTCCGCCGCCCCGCGAAGTCACCGTGGAGCGGCGGGGCAAGCCTATTGCGTCGCCTTAGCAGTCAGCTGCTTGCGCGGACCGAACATGAGCGCGCCCCCATGCCCGGTGCCGGCGCTGCAGCCTCAGCGTGCGATCGGCGCAGCCTGCACTTCGGGAACGGCGGTGAGCAGGCGATTGATGTCCTGCACATCGGCGACGTCGAGCGTACCCGCAGCCTGCTCGAGCAGCAGACGGTTCTGCAGGAAGCTGTACCGCGCCTGTGCATACGCGCGCTGGGCGGTGAACAGCGCCTGCTGGTTCGTCAGCACGTCGAGCACGGTGCGCGTGCCGACTTCGAGGCCGACCTGCGATGCGTCATACGCGGCGCGAGCCGAGAACAATGCAAGGCGGCGTGCTTCGACTTCGCTGATGCCGGCAACCAGCGTTTGGTAGGCATTGCGCGTGTTGCGTACCAGTGCGCGGCGTTGCTGTTCGAGTTCTTCCTCGGCCACATCGCGCTGTGCGATCGCCTGGCGCACCCGTGACTGGACGGCG